>NZ_JAJCXD010000015.1:0-106657 GCF_021056305.1 Actinokineospora sp. PR83 | reverse complement strand
GCGCGGGTACATCAACGTGATCGTCGACGTGAGGGGGACCGGGGGGTCGCAGGGGACCTGGGACTTCCTCGGGCAGCGGGAGGCCCAGGACGGTGCGGCGCTCGTTCGGTGGGCCGCCGCGCTGCCGAACTCCAGCGGGGTCGTGGGGCTGGACGGGGCCTCGTACATGGCCATCAACCAGTTCTTCACCGTCGCCGAGTTGGGGCCGGGATCGCCGGTGAAGGCGATGTTCCCGATGGTGCCCAGCATCGATCCCTACCGTGACATGGTGTTTCCCGGCGGGAACTTCGGGGCTGCGTCCAACGTGGTCTACCTGGCCCTCACCGGGTTCATGCAATTGGTCAACGCGGTCACGGCGGGCAACCCGGACCTGCTGGTGGTGCTGTTGCAGCGGGTGGCGGGGCTGCTGACCTTCCACGTCAGCACCCTCCTGCAGGGCACGACCGACGGTGAACTCGTCTACGACGGGGCCTACTGGCAGGCGCGCAGTCCGCGCGGTGTGCTCGACGACGTGGTCCGCTCCGGGGTGCCCATCCAGATGATGGGCGGCTGGGACGACGTGTTCGAGCGCGGTCAGCTCCACCTCTACAACGACCTCCAGTCGATCGCGGCGGGTGGGCGGGCCGGGCAGCCGATGCGGCCGGACCAGGCCGTGGACCCCCGGTACCGGTTGACGATGGGGCCGTGGCACCACGTCACCGTCGGGACCGGGATCGACGTGGACCGGTTGCGGTTGCAGTGGTTCGACCACTACCTCAAGGGCCTCGACACCGGGATCGGCGGGCCGACGCTGCGGCTCAACGAGGTCGGCACCGACCGGTGGGTGGGGGCGACGCACTTCCCGTTCCCGCAGGCCACGCCCACCGCGCTCTACCCGCGCGCCAACGGGGGGCTGTCCACCACCGCCTCGACCACGTCCGGCTCCGACACGATCATCTACACGCCCGCCGCCGTGCCCTGCAACCGGGGGCTGGACCAGGCGACCGCCGGTGGGCTGGTCGCGGTGTTCAACGCGTTGCGGATTCCGCCGCCGTGCGCGCACAACGACAACCTCACCCAGTTGCCGCTGCTGGGGCAGACCTATACGACCGAGCCGTTCAGCACGCCGCAGGTGATCGCCGGGCCGATGTCGGCGTCGATCGTGGCCACGGCCAGCCGGGCGGACACGCAGTTCGCCGTGACCGTCTCCACCGTCGCGCCGAACGGGGTGTCCACGCCGGTGAGCAGCGGGTCGCTGCTGGGGTCTCAGCGGGCGGTGGACGAGGCGCAGAGCTGGCGGGCGCCGGACGGGAACTACCTGCTGCCCTACCACCCGTTCACCCGGGAGGCAGCGCAGCCGGTGCCGGTGTTCTCCCGCGTGCGCTACGACATTGAGGTGCCCACGACGGTGGCGCGGATCGAGGCCGGGCACCGGCTGCGGGTGACCGTGTCCAGCGCCGACACGCCCCGGCTGCTGTCCACGCCGCTGGACCTGCTCAACCAGCTCGGCGGGGTCTACGGGATCAAGTGGGGGCCGGGCGGGTCGCTCGTGGAGATCCCGCTGGCACCCGTGGACGCGTTCGCGGAAACCCCTCCCGCTTGAGGTCTGCGGGCTGAGGTTCGGCCTCCTGGGCCGATGGGGCTCGACCGCCTGGATCGGGGGCTGGTCGGGTCCGGGCGGTCGCCCGCGGTGTTCGGGGCCGCGGGCGACCGGTTCGGTGGTCGGGAGCGCCCGGGGCGCCCGCCCGCCGGGGTCAGTCGGCGTGGTTGTGGGCTCGGTCCTGGGAGCGGGGTGGGGCCAGGGTGCGGGCGTCGATGTCGGCGGCGAGGGTGGCGATGGTGATCTCGTCGGGGTCGGCGGTGGTGGTCTCGGGGGGCAGGGTGATGCCGAAGTGGTGTTCGACCCTGCACAGCAGGCGGCGCAGGGAATCGCGGGTGCCGCCGAGGGTGGCGAAGTCGTCGGTGAGGGTGGGGGTGTCCCGGGTTTCGAGGGCTTCGCGCCAGAGTTGGGTGAGCAGGTGCTGGGTGGTGGTGTGGCCGGGGTTGGCGCGGTCGACCTCGCCGTCGCGGGTTCGGGGGAGTTCGGCGACCGGGAGGTAGCGGTGGGGGCGCAGGTGGTGGGGGAGGGCCTCGGCCACCCGGCCCGCGACCTCCAAGCGCAGCCGCTCCCACCAGACCGGGTCGCCGGTCACGCCCGGTGGGGGGACCACGTAGGCGGTCAGTTCCGGGTCGCCCGCGGTGGCGGTGGTGGTGACCAGGCAGGCTTCCACCTCGGGGTGCTGGTTGACCACCGCCTCGACCTCCGCCGGTTCCACGCGGTGACCGCGGACGGTGAGCTGGTCGTCGGTGCGGCCCAGCCAGGCGAAGCCGCCGTCGGGGAGGGGGCGGACGCGGTCGCCGGTGCGGAAGGTGCGCTCGCCGTCTCGGACCACGAAGCGGCGGGCGGTGCGGGCGGCCCGGTTCAGGTAGCCGCGGGCCACGCCGGGGCCGCTGATGAACAGCTCCTCGCCCGCCAGGTGGAAGGCGAGGCCCGGCAGCGGGCGGCCGATCGGGCTCACCGACGGCGAGTCCAGGTCGGCGGTGGTGAGCCGGTGGTAGGAGGCGAGCACGGTCGTCTCGGTGCTGCCGTACGTGGTGGCGAGCTGGGGGCCGGTGTCGCCGTGGCGGGCGAACCAGGGGCGCAGGGTTCCCACGTCCAGGGGTTCGCCGCCGAGGACGACCGCGCGCAGGCTGGGCGGGGTCGGGCCCGCGGCCTGGAAGTGGCGGAACGCCGTGGGGGTCTGGTTGAGCACGGTGACGGACTCGGCGGTGACCAGCGCGTGCAGGCGCCGCGCGTCGCGGGCCACCGCGCGGGGGACGACGACCAGCCTGCCGCCGTGCAGCAGGGCGCCCCACAGCTCCCAGACAGAGGAGTCGAAGCCCACCGAGTGCAGCAGGGGCCAGACGTCGTCGGCGTCGAACCCGAACCAGTGGTCGGTGGCGGTGAACAGGTGCAGCACACTGCGGTGTTCGACCAGCACGCCCGTGGGGCCGGACGTGTGCATGACGTAGGCGAGGTCGGTGCCCGCGACCTGGGCGGGCGGGGCGGGGTCGGCCACCTCGTCCGGGTCGTCCACGAGGACCGCGGGGACGTCGGGGGCGAAGCCCGCGGTGCGGGTGGTGGCCAGGACCACCTGGGCGGCGCAGTCGGCCACCAGCCAGCGGATGCGCAGCTCCGGCACGGCGGGGTCGACCGGCACGTACGCGCCGCCGGACAGCGTCGCCGCGACCAGGCCGACCACCAGGTCCAGGCCCGGGTCGGCGATCAGCGGCACCGGCGTGTCCGCGCCGACGCCCGCCGCGCGCAGGGCCGCCGCCACCCGCTCCGCCCTGGCGGCCAGGTCGCGGTAGGTCAGCTCGCCGTCGTCCGCCGTCACCGCGACGCGGTCGGGGTGTTCGGCGACCGCGAGCCGGAACGCCTCCGCCAGCGACCGCGCCCGCGCGGGCGGTGGCTGCGCCCGCCGGTGTTCCCACTGGGCCGGGGGTTCGGCGTTCGACATCGGTTCTCCTGCGCTGGAGCGGAATCCGGGCGCCCGGCCACGGATTTGCGCTGTGGCGGAAGGCTTTCCTCGACGGTCGAGCGAAGACGTGGTGCGGGGTGGGGTTCATGGTGGCCGGGGGGTGGGTCGTCGTCAACCACCGTTGGTGGTACGTCACTTCTGCACGTGCGGATGCCCGGGAAAGCGCGAAGCCCCGCTCCACGTCGGGAGCGGGGCTTCGCGGGGAGCTGGTGCTCAGGCCGAACCCGCCGCCAGCAGCGACCAGCACATGAACGCCACCGCGGCGATGTTGAACACCGAGCGGATGTGGTTCCAGCGCGTCCACGGGCCCTCGTAGCGGGTGCGGACCCCCGCCGGGTCGGTGATGTTGCCGCGCTTGACGGTCTTGTCCAGCATGTCGTTGAGCGGGACGTTGAAGCGGCCGGTGAGCATGAACGAGATGAAGTACGCGCCGAAGGCCAGCACCAGCGGCAGCAGGACCGCCCGCTCGCCCCAGTGAAGCGCGATCGCGGCGATTCCGAACAGGACGGAGCCGACGTAGCAGAACATGAACCAGCCGTTGAGGATGGCGGAGTTGATCCGGGCCATCACGTCGATGAAGGTGCGGTCGTCGGTGCCGCGCAACCCGATCATGACCGAGATGGAGAAGCCGAAGAACAGCCCGGCGACGATTCCCATGGTGATCGTGGTGAGCACCAGCAACACCACTCGGACGGTTTCCACGACTCAAGCACCCCCTGGGTGGCGAGAACTACAGATCGGACTTTCCACCCGTATTCAACCGGTCGCCGCCGACCGGGTCCATACGCGACAAGCGCGGGTCTGTAAGCCTGCGTCTCGCGGTTCACCCACCCGGGTCAGGGGTGGTCGAGCAGGGCGGCGGCGATGAGGTCGCGCATCACCTCGCTCGGTCCCGCGGCCATGGTGGCGGCCCTGGCCTCGGCGTGCGCCCTGGCCACGGGGGAGTCGGCCGCGTAGCCGTGCGAGCCGTGCAGTTGCAGGCACCGGTCGGCGACCTCGCAGGCCAGTTCGGTGGCGAGCAGCTTGGCCATGGACGCCTCGGTCACCGGGAGGTCGCCGCCCGCCAGCCGCCAGACCGCGTCGTAGGTCAGGTGGCGGGCGGCGTGCAGCCGGGTGGTCAGGTCGGCGATGGTGTGGCGGGGTGCCTGCCTGCTCGCCAGCGGGGCGCCGAAGGCGTGCCGGGTGCGCAGGTGGTCGCGGGTGGTGTCCAGGCAGTGCTCGACGCCGCCGAGGGCGAGGGTGGCGGCGACCAGGCGTTCGAGCTGGAAGCCGCGCATGAGGTAGTAGAAGCCGCTGTCGCGCTTGCCGATCACGTTCGAGGCGGGGACGCGGGCGGCGGTGAAGCGGAGTTCGGCGGTGGCCGCGCTGTGCCAGCCGGGTTTCTCCTGCGGGGTCGCCTCGACGCCGGGGGTGGCGGTCTCGACGACGACCAGGGACACACCGGTGGGACCGGTGCGGGCCTGCCCGGTGCGCGCGGCGACGACCAGGAAGTCCGCGGTGGTGCCGTTGGTGATCATGGACTTGGTGCCGTCGAGCAGGAGGTCGTCGCCGTCGGGGGTGGCGGTGACGGCCAGCGCGTTGAGGTCCGAACCCGCCTGCGGTTCGGTGACGGCCAGCGCCGCGACCGCCGTGCCCGCGATGGCGGGGGTGAGGTACCGGTCCTTGAGCGCGGCCGACCCGTGCGCGGCGAGGTAGTGGGTGGCCATGTGGGAGTGCACGGCCACCGCCGCCCGGAACCCGCTGTACCCGGTGCGGCCCAGCTCCTCCAGCAGCACCACCGAGCGGAACAGGTCGTCGGTGGTGTGCAGCAACCCCAGGTAGCCCCACGACCCGAGCCGCTGCCAGGCGTCGCGGGGGATGGCGCGGGCGCGCTCCCAGTCGGGCAGGTGCGGGAGGACGTGCGCGGCGAGGGTGGCCCGCACCTCGGCGCGGAACTCCTCGTGGGCCGGGGTCAGGTGCACCGAGCGCGGGGTCATCGGACGGCGTCCTCCAGCGCCGCGGTCAGGTCGGCGAGGCGGGTGGCGGTGAAGACCGTGTCCGGGGCCAGCACGTCCTCGCCGAGGCGGTCCTCGACCTGGGCGATGAGCCGGACGGCGGTGAGGGAGTTGCCGCCGAGGGCGAAGAAGTCGGCGTCGGGGTGCACGGCCTCGGCGCCGAACAGGCCCGCCCACACCTCGGCCAGCACGGCCGCGGCCGGGGTCCGCGAACCCGCTTCCCCCTCGGGCACCTCGTCCAGGGAGCGGACGAACACGACCCGGTCCACGCCCAGTTCCGCCGCCAGGTCCGGCGGCGGCGCCCAGGTGACCCCGTTGCCGGGGCGGGCGTCGGGCCTGCGGCCGTAGACGGTGTGGCACGGGGTGTCGACCAGCCGGGGGTCCTGGTCGTGGGCGGTGCTGAACCCCTTGTCCGCCAGCAGGTCCAGGGTCCGCCGCAGGCGGCCGTCGAGGTCGTGCACCTCGACGGCGATCTGCCGGATGCGCGGCCAGGTGGCGTCGTCGATGCCCGCGAGCGCCTCCTCCTCGGCCTTCTCCACGTCCAGCTTGAGCAGGTCGACGGTCCGCTCGCCGATCACCGCCGACAGCGTCGTGACCGGCACCCGCCGCCCCACCGGGGCCATCCGGTCGGCGACGAGCCCGGTCAGGTCGGAGTCGGTGCCCCCGGTGGCCAGGTAGGCGTGCAGCACCGCGCGGTCCTCCGCGGCGTCGGCGAAGCGGCCGGACATGACGGTGTTGCCGGGGTAGAAGGTGAACTCCGCCTCGCCCGCCCGGTCGCCGACCGCGGCGGTGACCACGGTGACGTCGGCCCCGTGCAGCGCCGCGTTCGCCGCGACGGCCGCCGCGGCCTCCGGCAGCGGCTCCACGGCGATGATCGTCGCGCCGGGGCTGTGCGCGGCGGCGAACAGGCTGAACATGCCGATGTTGGCGCCCGCGTCGACCACCACGGCACCGTCGGGCAGGGCGATCCCGTGCCGCAGGTAGGCGTTGTCCGCCCAGACCTCCCGGTGCAGGAACTCGGTCTCGGTGCGGTTGATCCCGGCGACCGGGAACCCCGGCACCGGCTCGTGCCAGGCCAGCGGGTCCGGCAGGGCGGTGCCCAGC
Source organism: Actinokineospora sp. PR83 (assembly GCF_021056305.1). Lineage (NCBI taxonomy): Bacteria > Bacillati > Actinomycetota > Actinomycetes > Pseudonocardiales > Pseudonocardiaceae > Actinokineospora > Actinokineospora sp. PR83. The sequence continues at coordinate 100,020 of NZ_JAJCXD010000015.1, read as the reverse complement.
GCCCGGTGCGGCAGCGGGGCGCGCACCGGGTCGGGGACGACGTAGGCGGTGCCGCCGCGGACGACGGCGGCGCTGACGGCGGGGTGCTCGGTCATCTCGGCTCCGGGGCTTTCTGGTCGCGGTGGCGGCGGGGGTCGGGGTCGGCGATGAAGCCGGTGGCGAGGGTGAGCAGGTCCTCGCCCGCGTCGAAGGCGGACAGGTGGTCACCGGTGGGGAACTCGACCAGGGCGGCGTTCGGCAGGGCGGTGGCGATGTACCGCGACCCGGCCGGGTGCGCGGTGGTGTCGGCGCCGCTGGTGACGACCAGGGTCGGCTGCGCGACGGCCGCGGCAGGCGGGCGGCAGTCGGTGGTCATGATCGCCCCGTTGAGCGCGCCGTAGCGGTACAGCAGCTCCGGCGTGGCGTACGGGTAGTACAGGTGGTGGGCGATGTCGGCGCGCAGCGTCGCCAGGACCTGCGGTCGGCGGAACAGCCCGTGCAGCGACGCCGCCTTCGCCCTGGACCGGCCCGCCATGGTCATCAGCGCCTGGACGTCGCGCTGGTGGGCGGTCTTGGGCGCCGCCTCCCCCAGTTCGTAGTCGCCGTGCCACAGGCTCAGCGAGCCGACCCGGTCGGTGCGCGCGGCGGCGGCCAGCGCGATCGGGGCGCCCCCGCACAGGCCGACCAGGTGCGCGCCGGTCATGCCGTGCGCGTCGAGCAGGGTGACCAGGTCGGCCGCCTGGGTGTCGACACCGGTGGCGTCGTCGTCGAACTCCGGGGTGAACAGCCCGCGCGAGTCCCAGGTGAGCACCCGGTGCTCGCGGGAGAGCCGGTCGAGCCAGCGGGAGATCAGCCCCACCGGCATCCCGCACGCCGACACGACCACCACCGGCGCCGCGTCGGCGGGCCCGGACAGGTGGCAGCGCAGCGGCACGCCGTCGGCGGCGGGCACGACGGCGGGGACCGGCAGCGGCGCCACCGACCCCACCGGCTCCGACCAGTCCACCCGGGACAGCCGGGCGGTGATGACCAGCTCCGCCGCCGACAGCCCCGCCACGTCCGGCACCACCGACACCCCGGGCAGGCCCAGGGCGTCGGTGAGCGCGGAGAGCACCGGCGCGGCGGCGGTGGGCAGCGCCACCCGCTGCGGCGGGTCCAGGGCCAGCAGCAGCGGGGCGACGTCCGCGACCGCCGCGCGGGCCGTCACCGGCGGCGGGTGGGGAACGGGTGGCCCAGGGTCGTCTCGGTGGCGATCCGGTTGTGGTCGTAGGTGTTCTCCCCGCTGACCAGCACCGCCCCGTAGCGCTCCAGGCTGACCTGCCCGCCGTACTCCTCGATGCGCGCGGTGTCGGGGTAGATCCGCACCGAGGTCGGCACGTACCGGGCGGCGAAGCCCAGCCGCATCTGCTTGCTCAGGCCGCTGTGCGGGTGCGAGGCGTGCATCAGCGTCGACCAGAACACGATGAACTGGCCCGCGGGCATCTCCATCGACCGGGCCTGTGACTCGTCGGGCTTCCAGTCCGGGTCGATCTGGAGCTCGCGGTAGTCGTAGCCGAAGAACCCGCGCCGCACACCGTCCTTCTCCACGTTCGTGGTCTGCTCGGGGTCGTAGTGCATCCGCTTGGTCTCGTCGTAGTTCATGCTCCGGTGGGTGCCGGGGATGAACTGGAGGCAGCCGGTGTCGACCATGGCGTCGGTGAAGGCGCACCACACGGTGATGGTGCCGCCGAAGTCGGACCCGTTGGGCCACAGGATCTGCGGGGTGCCCGAGGCGTTGGCGAAGGTGTCGGCCTGGTGCCAGTCGGTGCCCTCGTCACCGGGGTACTTGGGGAAGAACTCGGTGCGCCAGCACAGCACGTCCGGGCCGAGGATGCTGCTGACCCGGTCGACGATCTGCGGTGAGCAGATGTGGTCGGCGAGGAACGCGTTGTCCAGGTGGCGGTCGTAGTTGGCGATGTTCGTGGCGCCGGACTTGGCCGCCTCGTCCTGGTAGACCGCGTCGGAGCGGTCCATCAGCCGGATGCGCTCGCGGCGCCAGGCCCGGGTGATCTCGTCGTGCTCGTAGAGCGGGAACGGACCGGCGAAGCCGTTCTCCTGGAACCCGGCCAATTCGTCGGGGGTGAGCGGGAATTCGGTCACGGTCAGCCTTTCGTCGCTGTGGTGGCGCGCTCGACCGCCGCGGCCAGGGAGGACACGGTGACGCCGTCGAGCAGCACCGCCAGGTCGAGTTCGGTGCCGAAGTGCTCGTTGACCCTGGTGAACATGCGCAGCAGGCTCAGCGAGGTGCCGCCGAGGTCGAAGAAGTCCAGGTCGTGGTCGACCGCGTCGACGCCGAGCACCTCCCGCCAGATCCGGTCGACCTGGCCCTCGGCGCCCTCGGCGCCCTCGGCCACCTCGCCGCCGGTCAGCACCGCGGCCCGGTCGAGCTTGCCGTTGCGGGTCAGCGGGAGCGCGGCCACCGGGAAGTACGCCGAGGGCCGCAGGTGCCGGGGCAGCGCCTCGGCGACCAGCGCGGCGAGCTGCGAGCGCAGGCGCTCCCAGCGCACCGGGTCGTCGCCGACCCCCGGCGGCGGCACCACGTGCGCGACCAGCCGCACGTCGCCGTCGCCGTGGTCGCGCGCCCCGACCAGGCAGCCCGCCACCTCGGGGTGCCCGCCGAGGACCGCCTCCACCTCCGCGGGCTCGATCCGGTAGCCGCGCACCTTGAGCTGGTCGTCGACGCGGCCGAGGTACTCGTACTCGCCGTCGTCGCGGCGGCGCACCCGGTCGCCGGTGCGGTAGGCGCGCTCGCCGTCGAGGTCCACGAACCGCTCGGCGGTCAGCTCCGGGCGGTCGAGGTAGCCGCGGGCCACGCCGACCCCGGTGACGTACAGCTCGTCGCCGCGCAGGTGGAACCCCAGGCCGGGCAGCGGCACCCCGATCGGGCTGACCCGCGGGTCGGCCAGGTCGGCCGGGGTGATGCGGCGGTGGGAGGCGTGCACGGTGGTCTCGGTGATGCCGTACATGTTCACCACCTCCGGCCCGTCGTCGGCCTGCCGGTCGAACCACGGGCGCAGCAGGCCGACGTCCAGCCGCTCCCCGCCGAGCACGACCAGGCGCAGCTTGTCCGGCGGCGCCCCGGTGCCGACGAACTGCCGCAGCGCCGACGGGGTCTGGCTCAGCACCGTGACCCCCTCGGCCACGACCAGCGCGCGGAAGCGGCCAGGGTTGCGCGACACCTCGTGCGGCACCACGACCAGCCTGCCGCCGTGCAGCAGGGCGCCCCAGACCTCCCACACGGAGAAGTCGAAGGCCACCGAGTGGAACATCGTCCACACGTCGTTCTCGTCGAAGCCGAACCGGGACCCGGTGCCGCGGAACAGGTTCAGCACGCTGCGGTGCTCGACCAGCACGCCCTTGGGGGTGCCGGTGGACCCGGAGGTGTGGATGACGTAGGCCAGGTCGGTGTCCCGGACCGGCTCGCCCCCTGGGGCGCCGTCGACGTCACCGGGGGCGTCGAGCAGGACGGTGGTGGACCCCGGCACCAGGCCCGCCGTGGCGGCCGTCGCGAGCACCGCGGGCGCGTCGAGGCCGTCGAGCAGCAGCCGGACCCGCTTGGGCGGGGTGTCCGGGTCGACGGGCAGGTAGGCGCCGCCCGCGGTCACCGCCGCGACCAGGCCGACCACGAGGTCCAGGGAGGGTTCGGCGAGCAGCGGGACCACGGTGTCGGCGCGCACGCCCGCGGCGCGCAGCCCGGCGGCCACCACGCCCGCCCGCCTGCGCAGTTCGCGGTAGGTCAGCTCGCCGTCCGGTGCGGTCACCGCCACCCGGGCGGGGTGGCGCTCGGCGATGCGGGAGAACTGTTCGGGGAGCGATCGCGCCTGCCGTTCGACGGGCTCAGCGGTGTCTGGCATCTACTCCTCCTGCGGTGGGCGAATCGCGGGCGCAGCACGAACAGACGCCTCGGGGCGCCGGGACTTTCCGCGTGGGATTCGGTGAACACCCTGCCGGGAGTGGGGCAGGCACATTCATGTTCGTCGCAGGCCGATGCCCCGTCAACCACTGATGGCAGTACGCTTCGCGCTGGCATTCGGAGAGGAATCGGGAACGCATGGTGACCAGAGCCGACGATCGTGCCGCCTTCCGGGTGACGCAGCGGGAGTTGCCGGATCCGTTCAGCCGCGCCCGTTCGCCGCGAACGGTGCTGGTCGTGCCCAGCATGACGCTCGACAGCGCCGGACTGGTGAAGATCCCCGGGGTGAACCACTACGAGGAGCGGTTCCTTGTCTTCCTGCAATTGCTGCGGGACCCGGCCGTGCGCGTGGTGTTCGTCACCAGCGAGCCGATTGCCGACGAGGTCGTCGACTATTCGCTGGGATTGTTCGGGTGCACCCGCGAGCGGCTGACAATGCTCGACTGCGGCAGTCGCGACCCCATTCCACTGACCGAGAAGGTGCTGCGGCGGCCGGACCTGCTGGCCGCGCTGCGGGCGCTCGACCCCTCGGTGCTGGTCGCGTTCAACGGTTCACCGCAGGAGCGGGCGCTGGCCGTGCGGCTGGGCGTGCCGCTGTTCGCCGCCGACCCCGACCTGGCGGGCCTGGGCTCCAAGACCGGCTCGCGCAGGCTATTCGCCGAGGCGGGGGTGCCGGTCGCGCCGGGGTTCGACGGGCTGCGCGACACCGGTGACGTGGTGGCCGCGCTGGCCGACCTGCGCGCGGCCGACCCGGCGGTCGGCTCGGCGATCGTCAAGCTCAACGACAGCTTCGGCGCGGGCGGGAACGTCGTGTTCAGCTTCGACGGCGCCCCGGGCACCGGCCTGGCCGACTGGGTGCGCCGCGAGCTGCCCGGCCGCGCGGTGTTCGCCTCGCCGCCGGACTCGTGGGAGGACTACGCGGCCAAGGTCGACGAGATGGGCGCGGTGGTCGAGCGGTTCGTGACCGCCGACGAGACCACCTCGCCCTCGGCGCAGGTGCTGCTCGTCGACGGCGCGGCCCGGGTCCTCTCCACCCACGACCAGGTGCTGGCCGGGGCGGAGAAGCAGATCTTCGTCGGCTGCACCTTCCCCTCGCGCGCGGAATACCGCACCCAGGTGCAGGACATGGCGCTGCGGGCGGGAACGGTGCTCGCCGGGGCCGGGGTGAGCGGAATCGCCAGCGTCGACTTCGTCTCCGCCCGCACCGGGAGCACGTGGCGGCATTTCGGGTTGGAGGTCAACCTCCGAATGGGTGGCGGCACCGCGCCGTATTTCATGCTGCGCGGATTGGTGCCCGGTGAATACGACCCGAGCACGGCCGAATTCCGCGCCGAGGACGGCACGCCCCGTTCCTACTTCGCCACCGACCGGGTTCTCCGCCCGGAATACCGGGCGCTGCGACCGGCGGACCTGATCGGCGTCCTCGACACCGAGCGGTTCGACGCGCAATCGCACACCGGGGCGGCGGGGTACATGCTCAGCGCGGTGGAGATCGGCCGCTTCGGCGTCGTGTACGTCGACCGCGACACCGCGCTCGCCACCGCCGGGTACCGCAGGGTGGTCGCGGGCGTCGACGCGCTCGTCTGACGGCGTGGAGCCGGGGCCTGGGTTCCCCCGGCTCCACGACCGGACGACACCCACTGTCCCCTGTGGTCGGAGGTCGCTTCCCGCGACCGCCCGGACCGCCGACCTCGTGGTCGCCCACGGTGTCGGGGCACCCGTGCATCACCTGGACCGGTGATCGGGGTGAACGGCGGTGTGAACCCCGTTGTGCCCGGCCCGCGGATGTGACCAAGGTGGACGGACGCACGACCCACAGCCATCGGAGGACCGCACGATGTTCCGTTCCACTGCCCGTGGTGCCGCGATGACCGCCCTCGCCGCCGCCGCGCTGTCGGCTTCGGCGATGACCGCCACCGCGGCGCCCGACCCCCACGGGTACCTGATCGTCCCGGTGCACAGCGAGAAGTGCCTCGACGTGCTGGGCGCCAACCCCGGTGACGACGCCGACATCATCCAGTCGACCTGCGACGGTCGCGTCAGCCAGCGCTTCTCCGCCACCTCGGCGGGCAACGACACCTGGCTGTTCTCGTCCCGGGCGACCGGGAAGTGCTTCCAGGTGGCGCCCGCGGGCCACGAGGGCGGTGACGTCGTGCAGCGCTCCTGCGACGGCAGCCCCGTCCAGCGCTGGCGGGTCGAGGGCGAGGCCGCGCACGGGCACCGGATCGTGTCCGACTTCACCGGCCTGTGCCTGGAGGTGGCGTACGCCTCCCCGGAGGACGGGGCCGAGGTCCGCCAGTACCCCTGCCACGGCCAGGCCAACCAGCGCTTCTCCTTCGACGTCGCCCCCGTCTGACGCGGGGTCCGACCGGATGTGACCGGTCGACGACGCGACCGCCGCGCCGGGCCCGACCGGCGCGGCGGTCGCGTGCGGTCCTCGGACGCCCCCGGACGCCCCCGGACGCGGTGGTGCCCGGTCGGCACGCGGCCGACCGGGCACCACCACCCGGCGAGGGCTCTGCTCAGCCCGCCAGCTCCAGGATGACCTGGGTGAGGCGCTCCGGCGCCTCCAGCGGCAGCATGTGCCCGCAGCGCGGCACGCTCTCGAACCGCGCGTTGGGCAGCGCGTCGGCGACGGCGGCGCCCAGCTCCGGCCTGATCACGGTGTCGGCGTCGCCCGCCAGGACCACGGTCGGGACGGTGACCGAGGCGAGGGCGGCGCGGAAGTCCATGCCCCGACCGGCGGCGAAGAACGCGGCGCGGGTCTTGCGGTCGATGGCGGCGAACATCCTGCGGTTGGTCTCGCTCACCGACGGCAGCGGCTCCGGGCCCAGGGTCGAGCCGAGCATCTTGCGGCCCAGCGGCGCGCGGCGCAGCGCCCAGCCGAACACCGGGTTGCCCATCAGGCTGATCTCGCTGTCCGGGGCGTCCTGGTCGTGCGCGGCGGTGGCGAACAGGGCCAGCGCCCGCACCCGCACCCCGGCCTCGGCGGCCTTGGCGGTGAGGTACCACTGGGCGGCGAACCCGCCGCCGGAGTGCCCCGCCAGCACGGCGTCGCGGGCGTCGACCGCGGCGAGCACGTCCGCGAGGTCGAGGCCGAGGCGCTCGACGGTGATCGGCGCGGAGCCCAGCGTCGAGGCGCCGTGGCCGCGGTGGTCGTAGGAGACCACGGTGTGGCCCGCGCTCAGCAGGCGGCGCTGCACGCCTGCCCACGCCTCGCGGCCCGCGGCCCAGCCGTGGCTGAGCACGACCGTGCCCAGGGAGGGGCCCACCGGGGTGGCGACGGTGACGGCGATCTCGGCGCCGTCGGAGGTGCGGACCGTGGAGTCGAGCGGGCCCGAGGTGGCCGTCTTGCCGCTGAGCAGGGCGTTGAGCCGGGTGAACGCGCCCTGCGCGCCCTCGGAGTGCTGCTGACCGACGTCCGACAGCTTCGAGATGACCTTCATGAAGCCCTGCGGGGCGGCGTTGAAGTGCATCGACAGCTTGGTGCGGTTCCCGGCGGCGGGCTCGACGGAGAACTCGCAGGACCCCAGGAACGAGCCGGAGACGTAGTCCGCGGCGATCCGCCTGCCCGGCTCCACGGTGGTGGTGCGGGCGATGAACTTGAACTTGGGGCCGCCCTGGTCGACGCCCTTGGCGTGCACGGTCACCTCGGTCTCGCCGAGGAGTTCCTGCGGCGGGCGGGCCCCGGCCTTGAAGGTGTTCTTCGGGGTCCACCACCTGCCGCCGCCGTTGAGCTCGCTGACCAGCTCGGCCCAGACCTCGTCCGGTGTGGACTCGATGTAGTGGGTGTCGATGATGTCGTACGTGGGCATCGTGTGCCTCCCTTGAGCAGAAGGGGTGGGTGCCTCCTCTCGGGAGGCGGGGGAACGGGGCGAGGGCGCGGGGACCGCGCCCTCGCCGGGGATCAGCCGAAGAAGCCCTGACCCGGGGTGAGGACGTGGTCCGGGTCGTAGCGCCGCTTGGCCGCGAGCAGGCCGGGCCAGGCAGGGCCGAAGTGCCGCTGCCACTGCGCGCGGGTCATGCCCGGGATGGCGCCGACGAGGTACCGCTTGCCGCCGAGGGCCACGGCCCGGTCGTAGAGCCTGCGGTTCTGCTCCAGCATCGCCGCGATCCGGGTCTCCCCCGGCGGCGGGAAGCGCAGCAGGTCGAACAGGTAGACGATCGGCTCGTCGGCCCGGGAGAACAGCGGCTGCCTGACCTTCACGGTGTTGATCGGCGACAGAACCGAGAAGCCCGCGCCCAGGTCGGCGGGGGTCAGCTCGGGCACGACCGACTCGACGAACCGCTTGACCGTCGAAGCGGGCATGATCAGGCTCAGCCACGGGTGCGGCTGGGCCATGAAGTCGTTCTCCTTGAGGAAGTCCTCCCAGGCGTTGGCCCGGAACACCCAGTCCAGGTACGGCAGGGGGTAGATGTCCGCGGCCGACCGGACGTCCCGCAGGCCGTTGAGCAGGGCGGCCTGGTCGGGGGCGGCGGCGTAGGACACGGCCTCCAGCCGGTACCACCAGCCGGAGTCGTCCGGCTTGCGGGCGAGTTCCCCGGACTGGTGCTCGAAGCGGCCGTCGCGCAGCAGCTTCTCCTGGTCGGCCAGGAAGGTGCCCAGGTCGTCGTAGAACAGGGAGAACACGAGCGCCGAGGTCGGCGCCGGGATCATCTTGACCCTGAGCCTGGTGATGACCCCGACCTGGCCGCCGCCCGCGAGCGCGGCGTGGAACAGGTCCGCGCGGGTGGTGGGGGTGGCGGTGAGGACGCGGCCGTCGCCGGTCACGACCTCGATCTCCTGGACGGTGTCGGCCTGCAGGCCGTACTTCGCGGTGCCGCCGCCGATGCCGCCGACGCTGACCGTGCCGCCGATCGACAGGTGCAGGTAGTCGGTCAGCGCGGGCGGGGTCTTGCCCTTGGCGTAGCCCGCGGTGACCAGCTCGCCCCAGGTGACGCCGGGGCCGACCACGGCGTAGTTGCTGCCGATGGTGTGGATCGTCGCCAGCGCCTTGGCGTCGATGGACACGCCGCCGCGGACCTGCGCCTGGCCGTAGCAGGAGTGCGACTCCACGTCGCCGTCCCGGCCGCCCTGGCCGTTCACCGCGACCTTGAGGCCGAGGCGGCGGGCGTACTGCACGACCTTGACGACGTCGGCGACCGACCCGGGCCGCAGCACGGCCTTGGGCAGGTCGTGCACCAGGCCGCCGAAGTCCTTGCCGAACGCGGCGAGCGCGCCGGGGCTGTACTCCAGCGTCCCCTCCAGGCGCGGGGCCGCCACCAGGCCCGGGGTCCGGGTCGCCGCGTCCGCGGTGACCCAGGAGCCGGTGACCGTGCTGAACCCCGCCACCGCCGCCCCGACACCGAGGCCCTTGAGCAACCCCCGGCGGCTTAACGCAGGCTTGTCCGTGTCGATCCTGCCCATGTCCCTGTTCCCCTCTACGCCTGAGCCGTGATGGGGCTCTGCTCACCGATGAGCGTGGTGACCTGGTAGGACTCCAGGTCGAACTTCTTGGTCTCCTTGCGGAACCGCCAGGTGTAGGTCGGCCAGATCGAGGGGTTGCGGCCGTGCGCGTCCTGGTACCACGATGCGCACCCGCCCGCGGTCCAGACCGTGCCCTCCTGGAGCTTGCCGAGCTTCTCGGTGAAGGCCGCCTGCGCCTGCGCGTGCACCTCGACCGAGGCCAGGCCGCGGGCGTCGATGACCTTCAGCGCGTCGAGCACGTAGTTGAGCTGCGCCTCGATCATGACCGTCTGCGACGAGTGCCCCAGCGTGGTGCCCGGGCCGAGCAGCATGAACAGGTTCGGGAACCCGCTCACGGTGGTGCCCCGGTAGCCGGTCATCCCGTTCTCGGCCCACTCCTTGCCCAGGGTCAGGCCGTCCTTGCCGGTGATCCGGGCGGCGAACGGGCGCTCGGTGGCGGCGAAACCGGTGGCCAGGATGATCGCGTCGACCTCGCGGGTGGTGCCGTCCGCGGTGGTGATCGAATTCGGCCCGACCCGGGTGATGCCGTCGGTGATGAGCTGGGCGTTGTCCGCCTGGATCGCCGGGTAGTAGTAGTTCGAGAACAGCATCCGCTTGCAGCCGACGGTGTAGTCCGGGGTGAGCTTGGCGCGCAGCTCCGGGTCGGCCACCGACTTCGCCAGGTGCTTGGCGGTCATGCCGCCCAGGGTCTTCTCGGCGATCGGCGGGCGGGTCATCATGAACGCCAGGACCTCGCGGCCCCACTGGTTGAACCCGCGGCGGAAGCTCTGGTAGCCGGGGACCCTGCGGAACATCCAGCCCTTGAGCTTGGAGGTGGGCTTGTCGTTCTTCGGGCCGATCCAGGCGGGGGTCCGCTGGTGGACGTGCAGCTCGCCGACCTTCGGCTGGATCTTCGGCACGAACTGCAGCGCGGAGGCGCCGGTGCCGATGACCGCGACCTTCTTGCCGTCGAGGTCGTAGTCGTGGTCCCACCGCGAGGAGTGGAACATCGTGCCCTGGAAGTCGGTCAGACCGGCGATGTCCGGGACCACCGGGTCGGACAGGTAGCCGGTGCCGGTCACCAGGACCTGCGAGGTGTAGTCCCCGGCGGTCGTGGCGATCCGCCAGACCTTGGCCTCGTCGTCCCAGTCGGCGGCGACGACCTCGTGCCGGAACCGGATGTGCGGGCGCAGCCGGAAGCGGTCGGTCAGGTCCTTGAGGTAGGTGAACAGCTCGTCGCGGGTGCCGAACGTCTTCGACCAGTTCGGGTTCTGGGCGAAGGAGAACGAGTACAGCAGCGCCATCACGTCGCACTCGGCGCCGGGGTAGCTGTTGTCCCGCCAGGTCCCGCCGACCTCGTCGGCGCGGTCGAAGAGCAGGAAGTCGTCCACGCCGGACTGCTGGAGCCGGATCGCCATGCCCAGCCCGGAGAAACCGGTGCCGATGATCGCGACCTTCACGTGGGGGGTGCGCTTCCCGTTGCCGCCGCTGGAGACCGGGCCGGCCGGGGAGTCGATCGTGGAGTCGGTGATAGTCACGGCAGACCAGTCCTCAGGCGTTGCGGTGCAGGACGATGCGGAAGTTGTTGAACACCTTGTCTTCCAGGGTGTACGCGAAGATGTCCAGGTAGCGCTCGAAGCGCTGCACGACCTCTTCACCGACCATCTCGACGGCCTCGGGGCGGCGCTCGGCCAGGTTCTCCAGCCACGCCCGGCAGGCGCGGGAGAAGGTCTCGCGCTCGTTGCGCAGCTCGATGATCTCGAACTTGCCCTCGAACGACTGGACCAGCTCGTTGGTGTGCGGGATGTAGCAGCCCTCGAACTCCTCGCGCTGCAGGAACTTCAGGTCGTCGATGAGCCGGCGGGTGATCCGCGGCGACTCGATGGTCATCATGTGCAGGACCAGGCGACCGCCCGGCTTGATCAGCGAGTGGCACTGGTTGAAGAAGGCGCGGAAGCGGTTGACGCGCTCCTTCGGGGTGAGGCTGGACAGCACGAAGTGCTCCAGGGCGTTGACGCAGAACGCGGCGTCGTAGGGCTCGTCGGTGCGGTGGTCCTCCCAGCTCTCCACCTTGATCTCGACCTTGTCGTTGCCGAGGGAGTCGACGTACTCCTTCTGGCTGCGGCTGAGGGTGACGCCGACGGCCTTCTGCACGCCGTGCTTGTCCACCGCTTGGGTGAGCATGGTGCCCCAGCCCGAGCCGATGTCGAGGACCTTCTTCGCGCCCACGGCACCGGCGGCCTCGATGAAGGCGTCGAGCTTGCGGTACTGGGCCTCGTCGTGGGCCTCGCGCAGGTCCTCGCCCTCGTACCAGTAGCCGCCGGAGTACATCATCGCCGGGCCCAGGATCAGGCGGTAGAAGTCGTTGCTGACCTCGTAGTGGTGGCGGATCGCGTCGACCTCGGGGTTGATCTGCCTGGTTTCGAGGGTGGTCATGGTGGCCTTCTTCCTTGTCGTGGCTCCGGGGCGCGGCTGGCGGCCTCCTCAAACTGGGGATGAGGTAATCGCGGCGGGCGCAACAGCCGCGCAAGTCCGGAAACCGCCCCCCGTTGCGCTCTCACCGGTGGTGAGACGCGCGAACACGTGTTGCGTCGGACTTGCAGCCGGTGTCGTAGAACAACCCTCGACGAGGTTTCAAGCGGTCTTGCGGAACCCACGGTGAGGAGAGGCATGTGAACGACTCAGTTGCGTGGCGACACATCACGCCGAAGGTTGAGGCGATCAACCATCGGATCAGGGAGCTGGAGTGGGAGCCCGCCCGCCGCAACAACTTCGTGGCGTACACCCCGGAGGTGGGCACCCCGTACGTCCACCTCGACGGCGAGCGGTTCCTGATGATGTCCGGCTACGGCTACGTCGGCCTCAACGGCGACCCCCGGGTGCTGGCGGCGGCCAAGGCCGCGGTCGACACCTACGGCACCGGCACCCCCGGCGTCCGCGCGCTGGCGGGCACCGTCCCGCTGCACGAGGAGCTGGAGGCCGAGATCGCGAAGTTCTTCGGCCGCGAGGGCGCCCTGGTGTTCAGCTCCGGCTACGCCGCCAACGTCGGCACCATCGGCGCCCTGGTCGGCGCCGGGGACACGATCTTCCTGGACAAGCTCGACCACGCCAGCATCGTCGACGGCGCGCAGCTCAGCGGCGCGAAGCTGACCCGCTTCCGGCACAACGACCCCAAGCACCTCGACAGCCGCCTGGCGGCCGCCGACAAGTCCGGCACGCTGCTGGTCATCGTCGACAGCGTCTACTCCATGGACGGCGACATCGCGCCGCTGCCGGAGCTGCGCGAGGTCTGCGACCGCCACGGCGCGCTGCTGATGGTCGACGAGGCGCACGCCCTGGGCACCATCGGCGCCACCGGTCGAGGAATCGAAGAGCACTTCAACTACGAGGTCAAGGCCGACATCAAGGTCGGCACGCTGTCCAAGGCGGTCCCGTCCAACGGCGGCTACCTGTGCGGCTCGGAGGCGTTCCTCCAGTACCTCAAGCGGCTGGCCCGGCCGTTCCTGTTCTCCGCCGCCCTCAACCCGGCGGCGGTCGGCGCGGCCCTGGAGACCATCCGCATCCTGGACAAGGAGCCGTGGCGGGTCGCCCACGCGCAGACCGAATCGGCCCGGTTCCGCTCGATCGTGCAGGAGGCGGGCTTCGACACCGGCCTGTCGCAGACCGCCGTCGTGCCGCTGATCGTCGGCTCCGACGAGAACGCCTGGGACTTCGCCACCGCCTCCCGCAAGGCGGGCGTCATCGGCCTGCCGGTGATGACCCCGGCCGTGGAGAAGGGCCGGGCCCGGCTGCGCATCGCCATCACCGCGGCGCACTCGGAGGACGACGTGGACGCGGGCGCCGAGGCGTTCATCACCGCGGCCCGCCAGCTCCGGCTGATCGGCGGCTGAGGCGACCATGGGCACGACCGAGATCGCGGTCACCGGCCTGGGTGTGGTCACCCCGGCGGGCTCGACCGTGGAGGACTTCTGGACCACCGTGGTGGCGGGCAAGTCCATGGCCGCCGACCTGGTCACCGACGAGGACATGAGCAGGATCGGCACGCGCTTCGGCTGCGCGGTGCGCGGGTTCGACGAGGTCGGCATCCTCACCAAGAAGGAAGCCCGCCGGATGGACCCGTTCGCCCGGTTCGGCGTCACCGCCGCCCTGGCCGCCTACCGCGACGCCGGTTCCCCGCAGCCGGACCCGGCTCGCACGGCCATCGTGGTCGGCAACGCCGTCGGCGGCCGCCAGACCACCGACGCCGAGGTCGGCAACTACTTCCTGCACGGCCCGGCGAAGGTCAACCCGCTGCTGCCGCTGGTGTCGATGCCGAACGCGGCGGCGGCCCTGCTGGCCATGCGCCTGGGCTGGCACGGCCCGGCGCTGACCATCGCCACCACCTGCGCCAGCGGCGTAGACGCGATCGGCCACGCCATGCTGATGCTGCGCGACCGCCGCGTGGACGTGGTCATCGCCGGTGGCGCCGAGTCCACGCTGAGCCCGGTCACCCTGGCCGCGTTCAACAACCTCAACGCCGTCTCCTCCCGCAACGACGCCCCCGAGCTGGCGTCGCGCCCGTTCGACGTCGACCGCGACGGCTTCGTCATGGGCGAGGGCGCGGGCTTCGTGGTGCTGGAGCGGCTGGAGGACGCCAAGGCCCGCCAAGCGCACGTGTACGGGCTGGTCTCCGGCTACGGCTCCAGCGCCGACGCCTACCACCTGGCCATGCCCCTGCCGGACGGCTCCGCGGCCATGGCCGCCATGCACGGCGCGATCACCGACGCGGGCCTGTCGGTCTCCGACATCGTCCACGTCAACGCCCACGGCACCTCGACCCCGCTCAACGACCGGGCCGAGGCCCAGGCACTGGCGAAGGTCTTCGGCCCCGCGGGCCCGCCGGTCACCTCCATCAAGGGCGTCATCGGCCACCTCATCGGCGCGGCGGGCGCGGTCGAGGCCATCGCCACCCTCCTCACCCTGCGCGACGGCCTCATCCCGCCCACGGCCAACCACGAGACGACCGAACCCGGCCTGGAGATCGACGTGGTGCACAAGGCACCCCGGCAGATCACCCCCGGCCCCGCCCTGTCGAACTCGTTCGGGTTCGGCGGCCACAACGCCTGCCTGGTGGTGAGCCCCGCATGAGCCTGGAATCCAGCTTCGAGCACGAGGTCTCCGCGACGGAGCTGACCGAGTTCCGCTCGGTCGTCCGGTCGCCGTTGGGCTCCGGTGCCGAGGGCGCGTCACCGCTGCACGCTTTCGTGTTGGCGCACCAGGGCTTCGACCTGACCTTCGACAAGCTGGCGGTCACCGGGGACGTCTCCCGGGTCCACGTCAGCCAGGAGATCACCGTCCACCGGCCACTGGTCGCCGGGGAACGGGTGACGGTCACGACCGGGGCCCTGGGCGGCAAGCCCGAGGGGGCCGGGGTCCGGATCGCGCTGCGGGGCGTCATCGAAGCCGAAGACGGCACGGTGGTCGCCTCCCTGGTGACCGGCGCGGTGCTCTCCGGCGCCACCGGCCCGGAGGCGTTCGGCGAACTGCCCCGCTACCCGGTGCACCGGGGGACGGGGGAAGCCGTCACGGTCAGCCTGACCATCCCGGAGGACATGGTCCCGCGCTACGCGGTCGTCGCCCACGACGAGAACCCCATCCACCTGGACCCGGAAGCCGCTGCCGCGGCCGGGTTCCCGGGGGTGATCGCGCACGGGATGAGCGTCCTGGCGGTGGTGACCGAGGAACTGATCGACCGGTTCGCCGGTGGGGACGCGTCGGCGCTGAAGGGGATCGGGACGCGGTTCTCGAACCCGGTCCGGCCGGGGGTGCCGCTGGAGGTGACGTTCCAGCCCGGCGAGGACGGGGTGGTGGCGTTCACCGTGCGCACGCCGGAGGGCATCGCGCTCAAGGCGGGGTGGGCGCAACTGGCCGTGTAGTGCGGACCTGACGACGACACCGGATGGCCTGGCGGCTGTTCGGTGTTGTTGTCGTTGCCGGGGTCAGCGGTAGTCGGTGGGGGTGCAGCCGGTGAGGGCGCGGAAGTCGCGGTTGAGGTGGGGCTGGTCGGTGTAACCGCAGCGGTGGGCCACGTCGGCGAGGGATGGGGCGGTGGGGTGGTTCAGGAGGGTGACGGCGCGGTGCAGGCGGGCGACCCGGGCAACCGCCTTGGGGCTGAGGCCGATCTGCTCGCGGAAGCGGGTGCTCAGGTGCTGCCGGGTCCAGCCGATCTCGTCGGCGACCGCGGCCACTCGGATGGGGTTCTTCGCGGTGAGGAGGCGGAGGGCGCCGTGGATGGGGCGGCTGAACACGGGGCCTGCGCAGAGTCGGGTGCTCAGGTGGCTGTCGAGGGTGGTGAAGCACGTCTGCCAGTCGGGGGATTCGGCCAACTGTTCGGTGAGCAGTGCGGTGTCGCCCAAGAGGTCGGACAGGGGGAGGACGGTGTTGGCCAGCTCCTTGAGGGGGAGACCGAAGAGGGCGTGGGCACCCGCGGGGGTCAGGGCGACGACGATGCCGCGGTTGGCGCCGCCCTGCTCCACCACCAGGGGGCGGTCGCGCAGGCCCATGACGGGGGAGGCCGGGAAGTCGGCGCCGTCCTGGCTCCGGCGGAGGGGCGGGGCGGCCAGGTCGATCGTCACGGTGACGGCGCCCAGGGGGGTGATGCGCCAGGGGAGCGGGTCCGAGTCCGGGAAGTCGTGGGCGGTGTAGGTGAGGACGTGGTCGGCGAGGCTCGGGTGCGGGGTGGCGAAGACCCGCTCGGCCGGAGCCCGCTCGACGTCCCGGCGGGCCACCACCAGCGACCAGCCCGCGCCCATGGCCGCACCTTACCTTTGTCCAATACGGCGTACCGGGGATTTCGTAGGTTCCTCGCATGGGTGAAGTAGGGGAGTTCAGGTCCACCGCGGGGCGGGAGCGGTACTTCGCCGCCTACGACCTGGCGATGGCGGAGTGCCCGCCACCGGACGAGGTGCACGACGTGGTGACGGCGCACGGCAGCACGCGGGTGTACCGGTTCGGGAGCGGCGGGGCACCGGTGGTGCTGCTGCCCGGGATGCTGGGGACGGCGGCCTGCCACGCGGAGCTGATCCCGGCGTTGGGACCCGTGTACGCGGTGGACACGTTGGGAGAAGCCGGAAGGAGCGTGCAGACCGCGCCGTTCGTGGACACCGCAGACCGGGCTCGGTGCCTGGACGCGGTGTTCGAGCGGCTGGGGTTGACCGGGGTGCACCTGGTCGGCGGGTCGACGGGCGGGTGGCACGCGGTGAACCAGGCGGTGCACGCGCCGGATCGGCTGGCGTCCATCAGCCTGCTGGACCCGACGACGGTGACCTCGGGGTTCGCCCTGACCGCCCTCGGGTACGGGGTGCTCGGCGGCTTGGTCAATCGGGACTGGGTGTGGCGGCGGTTCCTGCGGTGGTCGGCCGGGGCCGACGTCACGGACCGCGCCGACGCGCGGCTGGTGTTGGCCGGTATCCGGGAGTACCGCGTTCGGGTGCCGTTCCAGGTGCGGCCTTCGGCGGAGCAGATCAGCGCGTTGCCGGTGCCGGTGCTGGCGATGTTCGCCGCCCGCAGCGCCGTGCACGACGGGGTTGCTGCTGCTCGGTTGCTGGCGGACCTGCTGCCTGCGGCTGATGTCGAGGTGCTGCCGGAGGCTGGGCACTTCGTGTACCTGCGGGCATCGGATCGGGACCGGATCGCTGAGCGGGTGCGCGGGTTCGTGGGGCGCGCGTAGCGCGGTCGGGGGAATGTGCCCATGCCCAGGACAAGCCGCGGCGGCGGTGGCTATCGTGATGGCACTGGTACGGAGCGTGAGGGGGCTGGCGATGTACATAGACGAGGGCGCGGGAGCACCACTCGACGCCATCGGCAAGTCGATCGACGCCTTCGCGGGCGCCGCCGCCGCAGGCCAGTTCGCCGTCAACCGAACAGGCGGCGACGCCCTGCTGGCGGCGATCAAGAAGATGAAGGACTGGATCGACGACAAGCAGACCGACCTGGGTGTCCTGGAACAGGAGCCGATGCTCGGCGCCAGCAACGCCGCGCAGGTGATGAAGCCGTTCGTTCAGCAGGTGGCCACCGACGCGCAGGGGTTCATCACCCAGCTCCGGGCTTTTCGTGTTTCGTTGGAGCAGGCCGAAGTCGCGATCGGCCAGGCGATGGCAAACTATCGTGAGGCCGACGAGGAGAGTACGCGCAAGTTCGCGTAAAGGGGTGTGATCCTGTAGTGAGGCGTCCGCTGGTGGGTGTCGTGTCCGCCGCTGTGCTGCTGGGTGGTCTCGTGGGGTGTTCGCAGGAGACACCGGGGCGTCCGGTCGTGGAGGCGACGAGTACGACCGACGCGCCTGCCACCGGTGGTTCCGGCGAGTCGGGCAGTCCGAGTACGACTTCCCCGGACTCCGGGGGTGGTTCGCTGGCTTCGCTCGACCCGTGCGAGATGCTGACCGATTCGCAGAAGAGCGAGTTGGGGGTGACCGGGCAAGCGGAGCCGGACGAGACCACCTCCGCGAAGTACTGCAAGTGGCGGGTGGATGCCAATCCGGCTGTCCCGGGCGGTTACCAGTTGGCACTGGCGGTCTTTCCGGAGCTGGGACTTGATCGGGTGAACGCCGTGGGGGAGAAGACTCCGGTTCCAGTGGGCTCCCGGCGGGCGATCCAGTCTCTCCGCGCAGGCGGCGGCGTGTGTGCGATTTCGATCGAGGTGACGGCGACCTCGCGGGTCGACGTGCAGGCGTCCGGTGGTGACGGCAAGGCGTTGTGCCCCGCGGCCCTGGACGCCGCCAAGGTGGTCGAGCCCGAACTGCCGTAGAAGCCACGGTCCCGCGCCGATGACACCTGGCGCGGGACCGCGGTTCGGCAGGTCACAGGCCGCCGGTCTGGAGCATCAGGTTCGGCGTGCCCGCGGGGGCGCCGACGACGACTCCGGGGGAGCCCGCGGCGACGATCCAGGAGTTGAGGGTGGCGCTGGCGACGTCGCCCTGGCTGCTCTTGACGAGGGCGGCCACGCCGACCACGTGGGGGGTGGCCATGGAGGTGCCGCTGATGGTGTTGGTGCCGCCGTTGAGCCAGCTCGAGGTGATGTCGACGCCGGGGGCGTAGATCTCGACGCAGCCGCCGACGTTGCTGAAGTAGGCGTTGGTGTCGGTGCTGTCCGTGGCGGCGACGGTGGTGACGTTGGCGGCGCTGGCGGGGGAGAAGGAGCAGGCGTCGGCGCCGTAGGAGTTGCCCGCGGCGATTCCGGTGAAGACGCCGCTGTCGGCCATGCGGGTGGCGGCGTCGTTGACCGACTGGTTGTAGCCGCCGCCGAGGGACATGTTGGCGACCGAGGAGGGGGCGTGGTTGGCGGTGACCCAGTCCATGCCCGCGATGACCCCGGACCAGGTGCCGCTGCCGCCGCAGCCGAGGACTCGGACGCCGCGGAGTTGGACGTTCTTGGCGACCCCGTGCGTCGCGCCGCCGATGGTGCCCGCGACGTGCGTGCCGTGGCCGTTGCAGTCGTCGTTGCTGCCGTCCACTGAGTCGTAGGCGTTCTGGCCCCGGCCGGTGAAGTCGGGGTGGTCGGCGTCGATGCCGGTGTCGATGACGTAGGCGGTGACGCCGGTGCCGTCGGCGTTCCAGGTGTAGCTGCCCGACAGCGGGAGGGTGGGCTGGTCGATGCGGTCGAGGCCCCACGGCGGGTTGGGTTGGGTGCCCGCGGTGGTGCGCACCTCGGCGTCCTGCTCGATCCGGGCCACGGTCGGGTCGGCGCGCAGGGCGTCGAGCTGGGCCTCGGTCAGCTTCGCCGAGAAACCGTTGAGGGCCGCCGAGTACACGTGGGACGGGGTGATCGCCAGCTCGGCGGTGACCGACGCGGTGCGCGCCCCCGCCGTGTCCTTCAGGGTGACGATGTAGCTGCCCGGCACCCCGTTCGCCGTCGCCTCGATGACGCCGAGCAGGGGGGTGTGCGCGGCGGCGGGGGTGCTCAGACCGAGGACGGTGAGCGCCGCGGCGAGCAGGACGGGGACGTTTCTTCGCATGGCGGGAGGCCCTCTCACTGGAGCTGTTCGCGGTGGCAGGGGTACGAACAGGCGCTGGTGTAGGTAATTTTCCGATTGCTCATGCAAGGTGACAATCCGCCACGTGGCCGATCGTCGGCCGCGGGCGTGCGGCCGTACGGTGGCCCAGAACGCGAAATCGCCCGCCCCCGGGCGGGGACGGGCGATCGATGGTGCTGGGGCTCAGCCGACGGCGGCCATGTTCTCCACGACGCCCGCGTTCTCCGCGGCCTGGCGCAGGTACTCCTGGGGGCTCATGCCGCGCACCCGCTTGAACGCGGTGCTCAGCGCGAACGAGCTGCCGTAGCCGACCTTGCGCGCCACCGACCCGATGGTGGCGTCCTGCTCCCGCAGCAGGTCCGCCGCCAGCGCCAAGCGCAGGCTGGTGAGGTAGTTCATCGGCGGTTCACCGACCAGCGCGGTGAAGCGGCGGGCGAGGGCGGCTCGGGAGACGCCGGAGGCGGTGGCCAGGCCCGCGACCGTCCACGGCCGGGCCGGTTCGTTGTGCAGCATCCGCAGGGCCGCGCCGACCACCGGGTCGTGCTGGGCCCGGTACCACGCCGGGGCGCCCTGGCCGGGGGCGGCGAGCCAGGCGCGCAGCACGCTCACCAGGACCAGGTCGAGGATGCGGTCGAGGACCAGTTCCTGGCCGGGGTCGGTCTTGCCCATCTCGGTTTCCAGCAGTTGCACCAGGGCGCTGTCGCCCGCCTCGATCGGGCGGACCAGGACCTGCGGCAGGGCGCCGAAGAGGCGTTGGCCGATCTCGCGCTGCATCTGGTAGGTGCCGCTGAGCATGACCGTCTCGCCGGTGCTGTTGTCGCCCCAGGTGCGCACGCCGAGGGACTTGGCGTCGCCGATGCCGCGGCCGTCGACCGTGGTGCAGATCTGGCCGGGGGAGATGATCACCTGGACGGGGGTGCCGGGCTTGTCGCTGATCGTGTACGGGGTGGGGCCGCGCAGGATGGCGACCTCGCCGACGCTCAGCGGGACCGGCTCGCCCCCGTCGGGGAGGATCCACGCGCTGCCCTTCACCAGGGTCACCAGTGACAGCGGGGCCCGGTCCTCGATGCGCATCGACCAGGGTTCGCTGAGGATCGAACGGAGCAGGAAGGCACCGCGAGCCCGGGGGCCGTCCAACAGCCCCGTCAGGGTCTCGTCCGCCAGCGTTTGCATCACACCATCCTAGACGGTCAGCCATTGCGCGAACCCCGGGCGCGGTCAGCGTCTCAAGGGGCCGCGAATGGGTCCAGCCACTGCATATCGATCATGTCGGTACCGCTTTCAGAGTGCCCTGCCGGGGGCTCCGGAGGGAAGCCCCCCTACCACCGGGCGTGCCCGCCCACTCCGTTGTGGGCGCCCGGATCGCGGCGAACGGGTGCCCGGGCTGCGCCCGTTCAGGGCACGATGCGCATTTGCGCCATCATCGCCACCGACGAGTGGTCGACGAAGTGGCAGTGGAACGGGTAGACGCCGGTGTACTCGCTGTCGAACGTGGCCAGGATGCGGACCGTGCTGCCCGGGGGGACGCGGACGGTGTCCTTCGGGTAGGTCTCCCACTCCGGCACCCTGACCCCGTCGCGGTCGAGCACCGTGAACTGGATGAGGTGCAGGTGCAGGGAGTGCGGGATCTGGAACTGGGTGTCGGTGTTGGTGATCTCCCACAGCTCGGTGCTGCCGCGCTTCACGGTGAAGTCCACCCGATCGGGGTCGAACTGCTTCCCGTTGATCAGGAAGACGCCGTTGGCCGCGTCGAAGCTGAGCACGACCTTGCGGGTCACTGTCGGCTTCCGGTCGGCGGGCGCGGGGACGAGGGTGGCGGGCACGTAGCTGGTGTCCGCGTTGAACAAGCCGGGACCGTCGGCCACGTCGAAGCGCAGCAACTGCTTGGCGGTGTCCACCTCGCCGTCGGCGTTCTCGAGCATGATCTGCGTACCGGCCTTGAACGGGGCGAAGTCCACCACGACCTCGGCGCGCTCGGCGGGCCAGAGCACGACCTCGGTGCGGCTGACCGGCCTGGGCAGGAACCCGCCGTCGCTGGCGACCTGGAGGAACGACGCGCCGTTGCCCAGGGTGAAGCGCATCGAGCGCTCGTTGGAGCAGTTGAGCAGGCGCAGCCGGTAGCGGCGGCGCTGCACGGTGAGCTGCGGCTGGGCGACGCCGTTGACCAGGACCGTGGAGCGGTTGGGCTGGCCGAACAGCTCCCAGGTCATCGTGCCGTCGGCGCCCAGGTTCACGTCGCGGAACATCAGCGGGACGTCGTGCTTGCCCGAGGGCAGGCGGAACCGCGACACCGCGTCCTCGACGATGTAGAGCCCGGACAGGCCGCGGTAGACCTGCTCGGCCTCCATGTGGTGGGCGTGGTCGTGGTACCAGAGCGTCGCCGCGGGCTGCCGGTTCGGGTACAGGTAGGTCCGCGACGCGCCGGGCTTGATCACGTCGAGCGGGTGGCCGTCGCTGGACTGCGGGGTGTTGCCGCCGTGCAGGTGCACCGCGGTGTCGGCGGCGAGCCGGTTGTGCACGTTGACCTGCACCAGGCGGTTGCGCTTGGCCACGATCATCGGGCCGGGGAAGGAGCCGTTGTAGGACAGGATGGGCGTGCGCACACCGGGCACGATCTCCGCGGTGGACTTGTCCACGGTCAGGTCGTAGACGTCGCGGTCGAGCCGCAGCCGCGAGGGGCGCATCGGGGTGGGGACGGGCAGCGGGCGGCTGAACGCCGCCGCCGACCAGGACGGGCCGAAGACGGTCGCGGCGACCTCCTCCAGGGGCAGGGCGACCACGGCGCCGGTCACCGCGCCGAGCTTGATCACGTCTCTACGCTTGAGCATGGGTCAGGGTCCTTGGTCTTCCGGCCCGGTCATCCGGTGCGGGGTGGTCGGCGCGGGGGGTGCGCCACGGGGGGCCGAGGACGGCGGTGGCCAGGACGGCGCCCACGAACGTGGTGCGCAGCACCTGCACGGCCGACTCCAGCGAGTCGAGCGCGGTCACCGCGCTGCCCAGGGCGGCCCCGGCGACCGCGGCGGTCACCAGGGCCGCGGCCAGCGCGGCGAGGGCGGCGAAGACCAGCCTCGGGGTCATCCCGGTGGCGAGCCGCCGCCCGGTGAACAGCCGCCGGGTGAGCGCGGCGGCGCAGGCGATCCCGGCGGCGGCGGGCAGGACCGCCAGCGCCACCAGGCCCACCTGGTTGGCCAGCGCGTCGCCGACCACGTCCGGTGGGGGGACGTACTGGCCCGGCACCGGGCCGTGGTGCGACACCGAACCGGCGAGCGCGTGCGCCTTCGCCGACCCGGAGACCAGGGGCCGCGCGTGCCCGTGCAGTTCCCAGGCCGCCAGCGCGGCCACCAGGCCCGCGCCGAGCAGCACGGGTGTCTCCCGCACCCGACCCAGGGCGTTGCCCCCGCCGCTCACGCCGTCATCCCCACCGGGACACCGGCCGCGCCGGTGGGGCGCAGCCGCAGGGTGAGCAGGTCGCGCACCCGCGACGGGATGGCCGGGGCGAACCGGCGCAGGTAGCTGTCCAGGTGGTTTTCGTCGTCGACGACGAACAGCAGGTCGAACACGAGCATCTGCCGGATCGCCAGCAGCGGGACCGGCGACACCAGCGGCCGGAAGTCGTCGTTCCACAGCCCCGGTTCGGCGCACACCGGGTGGAACTGGCCGATCATCAGGCCCTCGGCGACGAACCCGTCCTTGGCCGCCCGCTGCACCGCGTCCAGCTCGGTGGAGTCGGTGTGGTCCAGGTGCGGCAGCGCCACCAGGATCGTCAGAAGCTCGCGGTCGGCGTCGGACAGGTCGGCGGCGAAGCGCTCGTACCAGGACCGCAGGGCGGCCACGGTCGCGCCCAGGTCGCCGGTGCGCGTCACCGCCAGGTGGTAGAGCCCCTTGCGCAGCGACGACTGGGTGTACGGGCACACCGGGCCGGTGCGCCCCAGTTCGGGGTGCGGGGAGACCAGGAACTCCTCGCTCCAGTCCAGGACCGTGCGCAGCACGGCCGCGTGCTCGGCGGGCACCTGCCCGCGGGCGACCTCCTCGGCGGAGAAGATCAGCACGTGCTGGTCGCCGTTCACGCCCCGGACCTCCGCGCCGGGCGCCACATCGGGCGCAGCACCGGGCCGTCGGGCAGCCGGATCTCCGCGCCCAGCGGCGCGAACCCGTTGCGCAGGCTCACCGCGTACCCGCCGGGGGAGCTGGCCTCGACGTAGGTGGGCACGCCCTCGGCGTCGGCGCGGTCGACCAGCAGGCCCAGCATCTCGGTCATCCACCCGCCCTGCTGCTCGCCGGGGCGCACCGCGCCGAAGGAGGCGTAGTACTGCGGTTCCTCCGACGGGTGGTGCGCGGCCTGCATCGCCAGGATGGTGAACAGCGCCGCGGTGCCGGAGCCGACGGCCTCGGCGAGCCTGCGCTGCACGTCCTCGTCGCGCTCCTGCGCCTCCTCCCACCCGGCGGGGGACAGGTAGAGCAGTACCGCGGCGAAGTCCCCGCCGACCCCACCGACCAGGACCCCGCCGTGCGCCAGCGACAGGTCGACGAAGACGCGGAAGAACGCGGGCAGCGCCGCCGCCCGTTCGGCCGGGTCGGGCAGGATCCACGCGGTCAGCGGGTCGTCCTGGAACGCCTCGGCCAGCAGTCCGCACAACCGGTCGGTGTCCTCCGGCCCGGCGGGCCGGATCGTCCGCGCCGCGGTCGCGGGCTCGGTCTGGGTCATGGGGGGATCTCCCTCCGCCTCGTCTGGGGTGCGCGCGGTCATGGGGCCGGGGCCGCGAGCGCGCGGACCCGGTCGTGCAACCGGTCGAGGTGGTCCTCGGCCTCGGGTTTGATCAGCACGCTGCGCGCGATCCTGGCGGGCTCGCCGGGGCGCGCGGCGATGTCGGGGTGGCGGGCGCGCAGGTCGGCGCCGTCGACCCGGAGCACGCTGAGGTACACCGGGTCGTCGTCGGCCATGCCGTCGCGCAGCAGCCGGTCCGCCGCCGCGTCCACAGTGGTCGCGTCGGCGGGGGTGGGCTCCGGGAAGAAGGTGACGATGTCCAGCTCGGGCCGCTGGTACAGGCGCAGCTCGGTGCTCGCCTCGATCCGGGCGGCCCAGCCGGTGGCCGCGCGCCTGCACGCGGCCAGGATCTCGCCGAAACCGCCGCGGTCCAGCGGGAGCAGCCGCGTGGTCAGCCACAGCGCCGCCGCGGCGGCACCGGCCCGGGAGCACTCCAGGCTGATCTCGCCCAGGTGCAGGTCGCTGTCGGTGAAGTAGGTGTAGGGCGAGTCGTGCGCGAAGTGCCTGCCGATGCCGGGGTCGGCGAAGAGCACCGCGCCGCAGCCGTAGGGTTGCAGGCCGTGCTTGTGCGGGTCGACCACCACCGAATCCACACCGGCGATGGCCCGGAACGGCCTGCCGTCGATTTCGCCGGAATTCTTGAGCAGCGCGTAGAAACCGCCGTAGGCGGCGTCCACGTGCACCCGCACGCCGTGCTCCCGGGCGATGGGCAGGACCTCGTGCACCGGGTCGACCGCGCCGAGACCGGTCGTCCCGGTGGTGAGCACGATCGTCCCGATCTCCCCGCCCGCCAGCGCCGTCCGGGCGGCCTCGACGTCGAGGCGGCCGAGGTCGTCCACCGGCAGCCGGTGGCCCTCGACGCCCAGCACGTGGCACATCCGCTGGTGGGTGTAGTGGCACTCGCCGCTGTAGGCGATCCCCTTGCCCGGGTGCGCCTGGCGGGCGACGTAGAGCGCCTCCAGGTTGGCGATGGTGCCGCTGGTGGTCAGGTGCCCCACGTGCCGCGGCAGCCCGAACATCGCCGCGAGGTCGGCCACGACCTCCTTCTCCATCGCGGTGGTGGCCGGTCCGCCCTCGGCGGCGTGGTTGTTCGGGTTGTGCAGCATCGCGGTCACGTAGCCCACGACCGCCGCCGGGTGCGGCGGCTTGACCATCTGGCCCGCGTAGCGCGGGTGGAAGAACGGGTAGTTGTCGGTCATCCTGGCGGCGAACACCTCGAACGCCTCGGCGAAGGCGGACTCGTCGACCCGGTTCGCGGGGTGCTCGGTGAACGGGCCGAACCGCTCGCCCCACGCGGCCACCACCTCGACCGCCCGCGGCAGCCAGTGGCGCAGGTCCACGCCGCTGCTCAGGGCGGGCCGCAGGTCGGTCGCGGTCACCGCGGGCCGGTGCCGGTGCTCCGGGCGCCCACCACCGGGGCCGCCACGCCGGTGGTCGCGGTGTACGCGGTGAGGTCGACCTTCCTGGTCTGCTTGAGGAAGCGCCACGAGTAGGTGGGGAACACCGACGGGTTCGTCTCGTGCTCGCCGAGGTACCAGCTCTGGCAGCCGCCCGGCGCCCACACGGTGCCGTCGAAGCGCTCCTGGAGCTTGGTGTTGTAGGCGGTCTGGGCCTCGGGCTTGACCTCCAGGGTGGCCAGGCCGCGCTCGTCCATCGCCTTGAGCGCGTCGAGGGTGTGGTTGATGCCGCCCTCGATGGTCAGGGTGACCGAGGAGTGCGCCAGCACGGTGTTCGGGCCCAGGATCAGGAACAGGTTCGGGAAGCCCGCCACGGTGGAGCCGACGTAGGCGGTCATGCCCTCCTTCGCCCACGTCTGGGCCAGGGAGACCCCGCCGCGACCGCGGATGCGGTGGGCGATCGGGCGGTCGGTTGCGGAGAACCCGGTGGCGGCGACGATCACGTCGACCTCGCGGCGGGTGCCGTCGGCGGTGACCACGGTGTTGCCCTCGACCCGGGTGATGCCGTCGGTGACCAGCTCGACGTTGTCCTTCTCCAGCGCCGGGTACCAGTCGTTGGAGAACAGCATCCGCTTGCAGCCCACGGTGAAGTCCGGGGTGAGCCGGGCGCGCAGGGCCTCGTCGGTGATGTTCTTCTTGAGGTTCTTCTCCGCCATGCCCTGCAGGGTCTTGGTGGCGGCCTTCGGGCGGGCCAACCAGAACGCGACGATCTCGCGCCCCCACTTGTTGAAGCCCCGGCGGAACTTCTGGTAGCCGGGCACGCCGCGGCGCAGTGCGAGCTGGAGCTTGCCGATCACCTTGTCGTTCTTCGGCAGCACCCAGCCGGGCGTGCGCTGGTGCACGTAGAGCTGCCCCACCTCGGGCTGGATCGCCGGGACGATCTGGATGGCCGAGGACCCGGTGCCGACCACGGCGACCCGCTTGCCCCTGAGGTCGACGTCGTGGTTCCAGTTCGAGGAGTGGAACAGCTCGCCGGTGAACGAGTCCAGGCCGTCGATGTCGGGCAGCTTCGCGTCGCTGAGGTAGCCCGCGCCCGCCACCAGGACCTGCGCGGTGAAGGCGCGGCCCCCGGCCCGCACGTGCCAGCGGCCCTCGCGCTCGTCCCACTCCGCGCCGGTGACCTCGTGGTCGAACAGGATGTGCTCGCGCACCCCGTACTTCGCGGTGCAGTCCTTGAGGTAGGCCAGCAGCTCGTCGCGGGTGGCGAAGGTCGTCTTCCACTCGGTGTTCGGCGCGAAGGAGAACGAGTAGAGCAGCGACATGATGTCCCCGGCGCAACCCGGGTAGGAGTTGTCCCGCCAGGTGCCGCCGACCTCGCCCGCGCGCTCGAAGACGACGAAGTCGTCGATCCCCTGCTGCTTGAGGCGGATCGCCGTGCCCAGGCCGGAGAAGCCGGTGCCGATGACCGCGACCCGGAAGTGCGGGGTCGGCGCGCCCCGGTCGTCCACGGGCGGTTCGACGCGCCCGGGATTGATGGTGCTCGTCATGAGAGATCTCCACTCATCCTCGGCTCCACGGCGAAGCCGCCCATGCGCAGAGCCAACCCCGGCGAACGCAACAGCCCCGCAACACGCACCGGGTTGCGCGGCTGTTGCGCCGCCCTGGGTTGTATTCGTCCCAAGCACCGACAGCCGCAACGGAAGTCGGTCGGTCGGATCCAAACCCGAGGAGCGAAGTCATGAGCGCAGAACTGCCCACCGTCGAGGAGCTCGCCACCCAGTTGCAGGCCGTGTCCGGCGCGGACGAGGTGGACGTGGACGCCGCCCTGCTCCAGCTCTCCGACGTCGACTCGCTGGACCTGATGGAGTGGCTCTACGGGTTCCAGAACCAGTACCCGCACATCCCCGCCGACGAGTCCCTGTTCAAGGACATCGACGACAGCACCACGCTGCGCACCGTGCACCAGCGCCTGCTGGACCTCGTCCCGGCCGCGGGCTGAGCGCACGGCCATGAGTGGATTCGAGATCGCCGGCTGGGGCATCAGCGTCCCGGACCAGGTGCTCACCAGCACCGAGCTGGGCGACCGGCTCGGTGTCGGTGAGGACTGGATCGTCAGCCGCTGCGGGATCAACGAGCGGCGGATCGTCGAGGACGGCCAGACCACGGCCTCCCTGGCCATCGAGGCCGGTCGGCGGGCGCTGGACAAGGCCGGTCTGACCGGCGCCGACATCGCCCACCTGATCGTCGCCACCGCCACGCCGGAGCAGCTGTCCCCGGCGACCTCGGCCTTCGTCCACACCGCGCTGGGGATCGCCGGGAGCGCCCACGACGTCAACTCCGAGTGCTCCGGCTTCGTGTACTCGCTGGTCACCGCTGCCGGGCTGATGATGATGGACCCCAGGCCCATCCTGATCGTCGGGTCGGACACCCACTCGCTCACGGTGGACCCGGAGGACCGGGACCTGAGCATCCTGGTGGGCGACGGCGCCGGGGCGGTGGTGCTCACCCCGAGCCCGGACACCTGGATCCGGGCCTGGAACCTGGGCGCCGACGGCTCCAAGCACGACAGCCTCAAGGTGGTGGCGGGCGGCAGCCGGATGCCCACCACCGCGGAGACGGTCGCGCAGGGCCTGCACTACGCGAAGATCAACGGCAACGAGATCTACCTGAACGCCGTGCGGTTCACCGTGCGGACGGTCAAGCAGACCCTGGAGCAGGCGAAGGTGACCGTCGACGACGTCGACCACATCATCCCGCACCAGGCCAACATCCGGATCATCAACTCGATCCTCAGCCACACCGGGCTCGACCCGGCGAAGCTGGTCACCAACCTGGACCGCTACGGCAACACCGCGTCCGCGTCGATCCCGATCGCGCTGGCCGAGGCGTTGGACGGCGGGCGCATCAACAACGGCGACCTGGTTCTGCTGGCCGGTTTCGGCGCGGGCATGACGTGGGGATCGGTACTGCTGGAATGGGGAGGGGTGTCCACATGAGTGGAAAGGTCGGCACGCGGCCGGAGCAGCCGGTCGTGCTGGTCACCGGCGGGTCCGGCGGTCTCGGGCAGGCGCTGAGCGTCGAGCTGGACGCGCTGGGCTGCCGGGTGGTCGTGCACTACGCCAGCTCCCGGGAGAAGGCGCAGGCCGTCGCGGACAAGCTGGAGAACGACTCGCTGGTCGTCGGCGGCGACGTCGCCGACTGGGAGCAGGTCCAGGCGATGTTCGCGGAGATCAACGAGAGGTTCGGCGGCGTTGACGTCCTGGTCAACAACGGCGCGATCCGCTCGGACGCGCTGATGGCGATGCAGGACCCGGCCGACTGGCGGAAGGTCATCGAGACCAACCTCATCGGCAGCTTCCACACCTCGCGGGCGGCGATCGGCCACATGCTCCGCAAGCGCTGGGGCCGCATCGTCAACGTGGTGTCCCCGTCGGGCATCATCGCCACCTCGGGGCAGACCGCCTACGGCGCGTCGAAGACCGGCCTGATCGGGCTGACCCGCACCCTGGCGGCCGAGGTCGGCCGCCGCGGGGTCACGGTGAACGCCCTGTCCCCCGGCTTCATGATCACCGAGATGACCAAGACGCTGTCCGACGGGGTGCAGGACGCGATCAAGGGCAAGTCCCCGATCCCGCGCTTCGGCACCACCGAGGAGGTCGCATCGGCGATCCGGCTGTTCCTGGACGCGGACTACATGACCGGGCAGGTCATCAGCATCGACGGCGGCATCAGCGTCACCTGAGCCGCGCGCACGTCCCCGACCGGGGTGGTCCGCCGACGCGGACCACCCCGGTTTCATTTGTGCGACCAGCCGGTCGCGTGGTGTTCGGCAATTCGTTACGCCATTGCTGTCAATTAGGCCGATCGGCGTACCCGGTGCGACGGTGAATATCTGTTGGGGTGCGGTTGGGGTGCTTTTGTCTCATCGCGGATGTGTGGTCTGACCTGTGGTTTGTTCTCGGATGCAAAGCCTGGCACGACAATGGGGTGTACCGGCCCGTCCTGTTTGACTGTTTCGAGTGGAGGCAGCTAGGATTCGTACCCAATACCGACGCGCATTCACCCGGTGGACCGGGGACAGCCATCGAGGGAAACGCAGGCGGTATTGTCCGGACCAGGGGTGGCGGGAGGGGCGATGCGGTCGACTGCGCGACCGGCCCGCCCCGACGCGCTCGGGCCCCCGGTCGACCGCCGTCCGCCAGCACCCCTGGCCCGACTCCGCGACCACCGGGAACACCGGTCCACGCGCGAGGAGACCCGCATGTCCGTGACCCGCCGTCCCCCCGTACCCCCACCCGCCGACCCCGCCACCCACCGCGCCCACGAACTCGCCGCCTCGCTGCGCAGGCTGGTCGCCCAGCCGTGGCCGCGCGAGGACGGCGCGAACGGCCCCGGCCTGCTCACCGCCCTGGTCGTCGAGTTCGGCGCGGGTGACCCCGGGGTCGCCGTCCGGGTGAACGACATCGCCCTGCGCTTCGGCGGTCAGGACCTGGCCGTGCCGCGGGTCGGGGACAAGCGCGTGCTCAGCGCGCTGTTCCCCAGCGTGTGCGACGCGACCAGGGCGGCGCTGGAGATCGCCAGCATGGTCGTGGTCGCCTCGTCGACGGTCCCCGCGGCCGCCGCGCCGACGTCCGCCGTGCCGATGGCGGCGGTGCGGATCGTGCTGTGCACCGCCGCCGACGCCGGGGACGCCGCCCCCGGGACCGCGGCGCTGCGGCACGCGGGTGCCCTGCTGCCCCGGGCCGCCGCCGGGCAGATCCTCACCACCGCCCCCACCGCGATGGTCGCCGGGCCCACCCTGCCCGCCGGGATCGACCTGCTCGCCCGCGACCTGTGGACCCCGGTCGAGGGCGGCCCGGCCGAGCGGGTGTACGAGATGCGCGTGGGAACCCAGGCGGGCGACGGGCTCGGAACGTCCAACCTGGACTGGGCCCGCCGCGCCGTGCACGCCGGGGTCACCCCACCCGGGGTCGACGGGGTGATGTCGGCGTGGACCCCGGTGCGCGCAGGCGCGGCCCGCCTGGTCCTCGTCTCCGGCGGCGACGGGGCGTCCAGGATCGCGGTCGCCGCCGAGTCGGCACTGCGCCTGCACGCGGCGGGGGCGCTGGTGCTGCACGGGCGCTGGAGTTCCGGTTCGAGCTGGGGCGCCTTCCGCGAGGCCCTGGGCACCTACGCCGACGGGGTCGAGACCCGCCGCCTCGCCGCCGACCTCGAAGGCTGGGCGGACGAGATCTACCGGGTCCTCCCCGAGGTCGGGGCCCGCGTCGGCGGCCGCACCATGACCCGCACCACGGGCGACCCCGACCGCTCCGGCGTCGTCGAGGCCCTCTGCGCCTGGATCGGCGCCCTCACCAGGAGAACCCCCACGGTCCTGGTCCTGGCCGACGCCCACCGCGCGGACCCGGCGTCGGTGGCGCTGCTGTCGCAACTCTGGCACGCGCTGCGCGGCCAACCGCTGATGATCGTGGCGACCACGGAGGGAACCCGGCACCCGGTGACGGACCGGGTGGTGGACGTGGTGACCCACCCGGACCCGGCGGCACTGGTGCGCGTGCAACTGGCGTGATCGGGCTGCCCGGGTGTGTCGTGGCCGGTGGAGTTCGAGCAGGCAGCGGTGGTGCGGGGGCCACGTTCCGGATCCGGCCGCCGGAGGTGCGGTGCGCCGGTATCGTGCGACCGTGGCCTGTTCCGGGGTGGAGCACGTCTGGCCGAGGAGATCGACATCCTGCCGCTTGTGGACTTGGCTCGCCCCATCCGCGCGGAGGTTGGGAAGTAGCGGCGCGATCGGATCCGGTTTCGGGGTACCGTTCGAGGGCCGCGAGTTGGGCGGTTGGCGGTGCTTGCGCTGGTGGGTGTGATCGACCACGGGGAGGTCGGGGTGCTTCCGAAGGTCACGGTGCTGCGGGTTGTGTTGGTCTCCGTTTTTGTCGGTGCTTCCGTGGCGGGGTGTGGTTCGGCGGTCACCGGTGAACGGTGTCCCGCGGCGGAAAGCGCTCGGGTGGAGGCTTTGCGGACCGAGTCGGTGCTGGCGGAGGTTTTCCCCGCCGTGGTCGACCGCAGGGAGGAGGTCACCCTGCCCTGCGACGACTCCGGCGGGATCGGCCACGTCGGGTGGAACGGGTACGTGCCGACAGCGGACCGCGACCGCGTCGCCGCCTTCTACCGCGAACGGGTCCCGGCCTCCGGCTGGACGCCCCGACTCGAGGTGGACGACCCCGGTTCCTCCGAGATCCACACGACACGCCACTGCTACACCGCCGACCGGCACCCCGGCGTCGCCCTGCGCGTGGACCTCTGGGGCAACCCCCGCGAACCCACGACCCTGGTCAGCCTCGACCTCGAGTTCAGCTCGACCGGCCTGGACTGCCCGGGGGAGTAGACGGGTTCGGCTCGACCGGTTGCGCACACCGGACCAGTGCGCGGGAGGAGACGGGTGACCGTGTCCGGGTTCGGTGCGAAACACCGGGGTGTTCTCCAGCGAGGAGTGGGTATGGGTCAGGTGTGGAAGGTGCTCTGGGTGGCACTCGTGGCTGTCGTGGGTTTCGTCGTCCCCGCGTTGACCCTGAAGTTCTTCGGGGTCGCTTGGGCGGCTGCCGTGTCGGCGACGATCTGCGCCGCCTTCTACGTTCGGTCCCTCGTCGACAAGAAGAGGGAGTCGAAGTGATCCGGGCGACCCGGCGCGGTCGGTGAGGGGGAGTCGTGGAGCGATCGGAGCACCCCGACGATGTGTGGTCGTGGGTGGGACCCCGTGTTGTCGTTGCTCTTGTGGTCATCTGCGGCATGGTCTACGCCGGGTTCCAGGTCCGGGTCTTCGTGGGGTGTGCCCTCGCGGTCATCGCGGTGTGCTGGGTCGGGTTCTGCTTCCGGGTCTCCCGGCGGTGGCGGGAACTGGGCGGGCATTCCCGGTGGTACGTTTTCTGCGAGCGGTTCGGTCGCCCCTTCCACTCGGCCTGAACGGTGAACCGCTGTGCGAGGAAAGCGTTCTGGGGCAAGGACAAACACTGGGGGGACCACCCGTGACCGGTCAGTCCTATTCCGTGACGTCGAAGTGGCGGTGGCTCGTCCTCGTGATCGCCCTGCTGTTCTTCCTGCTCGCCGTCGCCCAGGTGGTGGCGGGGCCGGTGGGGGTGGCGGACGTCGTGCTGGCCGTGCTGTTCGCGCTCGTGGGAGCGGGTGCGGGGTGGGCGGCCGTGCGGTCGGGGGTCGAGGTGGGGCCGGACGGCCTGGTCGAGGTGCCGTTCTTCGGGCGCCGGACCCGGGTCGCCTGGGCCGAGGTGGTCGGCATGGAGGTCGGCGAGGGTGCTTCCGTTCTGCCGTCCCGGGTGCCGGTCATCACCACGGTCTCGTACCGGGAGGACGTGCACCTGTCGGCGCTGTCGTTCTACACCTTCGGCACCGACCGCGTGCCCGCCGGTGTTCGGAGGTTGAAGACCACGGTCGAGGAGAGGGCGACCGGGGTGGGCGACGGGGGCTGAGTGCCGGGGGGCGGGATTCCGATTGACGTGGTGGTGGGGGTTCCGGACGATCGCACCGTGACAGCGGATGGGGCCAGGCGGCGGTTGAACGTCCGGTCGCTGGTGCGGCAGAGGGATCTGCCGTAGTGGCGGGCGGGGATTTGTCCCTGGATGAGGCTTTGCCGCCCGTTTCGGGTGGTGGGTTGTCATGATCTTGCGGGTAGTTCGGTATTCAACCGAGGGGTTCGGTGGTGAATCCGGCGCCCGGGTGTTGGTGATCGAAGGTGCTGGTGTGGTGGGGGCATGAGGAAAGGGCTTTCGGATACGCAGGGGTGAGACCCCTGCTGCTGACACCGGACTACGCGTACCTGCGCACCCCGAGGCTCGCCAGGGTCCAGCTCGCCTCCGTGCGCAACGCCTCCGCGCACCGGCGGTCGCCGATCTGGTTGCGGTTCTCCAACGCCTGCGCCAACGCGTGCTGCGCCACCGCCATCCACGGCCGCGCCCGGCGGGCCGAGAGCTGTGACAGCGCCGAGGACAGGTGGCGCTCGGCCTCGTCCCACTCGCCGACGACCACGGCCAGCCTGCCCAGGTGGAACGACGAGGTGCCGACGAAGCTGCGGTAGCCGACGCCGCAGGTCAGGTCGGTGTGCGGGGTGAGCAGGGCGCGGACGGCCTCCGCCGTGTTGGGGTCGCCCAGTTCCACCGCGCACAGCGCCAGGACGCCGACCACGTGCGGCCACTCGTCCCCGGTGGGGAGGGCTTCGGCGCCGATGGCGAGGGCGCGGACGGTGAGGTGGGCGGCTCCCCGGTCGCCGCGCAGGATGGCGGTGAGGGCGCGTTCGGCGCTGCCGGGTGTGGTGGTGGCCTCGTCGACCCGGCCGCCGTTGACCAGCCAGCGGGCGATGAGCATCTGGCGCTGGGCCAGGCCGCCGGGGGCGAGTTGGCGGGCGGTGGCCGCCGCGTCGGTGAGCCTGCCCTGGGTGACCGCGAGGGCGACCGCGTGTTCGGCGAGCAGGTCCTCGCCGTCGTCGTCGCTGTCGGCGACCGCCGCGGCCAGGGCGGCCAGGGCGGTGTCGCGCCCGGTGAGGTCGCCGGTGAGGTCGGCGGTGGCGGCGCGGTGGTGCGCGGCGACGACCCTGGCCCCGGTGTCGCCCACCGCCTCGGCGACGGTGAGCGCCTCGGCGGCCAGGGTGGCCCGCCAGGCCAGGTGGTCTGGACCTTCCAGCAGGCGCAGCTCCCCCGTCATCGCGTGCAGTGCCCTGGTGGCCGCCGGGTCGGCGGTGACCCGGGTCAGTTCGCACTGGCGGGCCAGGAGCCTGCCCACCGTGACGTCGTCGACGGTGCCGCCGACGCTGGGGCCCTCGCCGCGGGACAGGGTGCGCAGCAGCAGGTCGATCAGGGCGGCGGCCTCGGGGCGCAGCCGGGGGCGGGTGCGCACCGCGTCGGCCAGGCCCAGGGCGGCCTGCGCGGCGATGGTGAGCCGGTGCCAGTGCAGGGCCTGGATGAAGCCGTCGAGCAGGGTCTGGTCGCAGTCGCGGTGGCCCGCGGCCAACTGGGCCAGGCCCAGGCGGGTCAGGGCGTCGGCGTGCAGTTCGTTGTCGGCGGCCGGGACGTGCGCGAGGGCCTGCTCGAACAGGCGCACCGCCTCGTTCGGCGAACCCTGGCGGCTGGCCCAGGCCGCGGCGTGCCAGCTCGCCTGGACGGTGCGGGTGTCGCCGTCGGCCTCGGCGCTGGCGGCGCGGTGGTGGGCCAGGGCGCGGCTCTGCAACCCGAGATCGCCGGTGCGCCTGCGCTCGATGGCGTCGGCGAAGCGGGCGTGCAGCCACCGCCGCCGGGTCTCGCTGAGCTGCTCGTAGACCGCGCGGCGCACCACGTCGTGCTGGTAGCGGTACTTGGTGACCGGGCGGGAGCCGTAGCCGGTGGCGATCACCTCGGCCACCAGTCCCAGCTCCACCAGCACGTCCAGGGCGTCCATCGCCTCGTCCTGGTCGTGCCCGGCGGCGTCGGCGGCCAGGTCCAGCTCGAAGGCGAAGCCCGCCACGGCCGCGGCGCGCAGGAACCGGCGCGGGCCGGGTTCCAGCGCGGCCAGGCACGCCTCGGCGTAGTCGTGCACGCCCGAGGGCAGCCGCCGCCCGGGTTCGGCGGGGCCCTCCTGGTACCAGCGCAGCAGTTCCACGGTCAGGTAGGCGTTGCCCGCGGTGTCGGCGATCAGCCGGTACGGCGGCGGCACGTCGGCGCCCGCCGCGGCGGGGACCAGCTTGCGCGACAGCGCCCGCACGTCGGACTCGTCCAGGCCCGCCAGCGGGACCCGGCGCAGCTTGCCGTACCGGTCGGCCTCCTGCGCGAACTCGGCGAACGCCGCGCCGACCCGCGCGTCGGCCCGGCCCGCGGCCCGGCTGCCCGCGGTGGCCAGCAGCAGCACCGAGGCGTTCGCGGCCTCCCCCGCGCCCCGGTTGAGCGCCACCCGGCGCAGCACCGCGAAGGTGCCCTCGTCGGCCAGGTCCAGGTCGTCGACCACCAGGCACAGCGACTCCTGGCCGAGCGCGCCCAGCAGGTCGGCCAGCGCGCTGACCGCCTCACCGCGCCTGCCGCCGAACCCCGGGTCGGCGGCCAGCGCGGCCAGCGTCTCGCGCGGGCCGGACGGCAGCACCGGCAGCGAGTCCGGCGGGGTGGCCGCGACGTACTCGGCCAGCGCCTGGGTGATCGGCTGGAACGGGGTGGCGGCCCCGGGCTGGCAGCGGCCGTAGACGACCAGCCCGCCGTCGCGGCCGATCCGCCCGGCGGCCTCGGTGGCCAGCCGGGTCTTGCCGACCCCGGGTTCGCCGGTGACCAGGGCCAGGTGGCAGTCGCCGTCCTCGGCGCGCGACCAGGACTCGGCCAGCGCGGCCAGTTCCCCGCGCCTGCCGCTGAACGGCACGGCCGCGCCGGGGGCCGAGCGGGCCCGGTCGCGGCCGACGCGCACGCCGAGCAGCTCGACGTAGGCCGACTGGGTCTCCGGGGACGGGTCGATGCCCAGTTCGTCGGCCAGCACCCGGCGCAGCCGCTGGTAGGCGCGCAGCGCCTCGGCGCGGTCGCCGCCGGTGCTGTGCGCGGTCATCAGGCAGCGGTGCGCGCCCTCGCTCAGCGGGGAGCGGCGGACGGCCTCCTCGGCCAGCCGCACCGCCTCCCGGTCGTCGCGCTCGGCCGCGGCGGCGGTGCTGGCCGCCTGCAGCGCGGTTTGCAGCAGACCGTCCACGTGGTCGCGGACGCCCTGCACCCACTCGCCCTCGTGGTGCGGCAGGAACGGCTCGCGCAGGTACTCCAGCGCGGACTGGGCCAGCCTGCGCGCCTCGGCGTGCGCGCCGTCGCCGAGGGCGCGGATCGCCTCGCCGACCGCCCGCTCGGCGAGTTCGACGTCGACCTCGGCGGTGTCGGGGAGCTTGAGCACGTAGCGGCGGCCCTGGGCGACGAGCGGCGGTTCGCCGGTCTCGGTGGGCCCGACGGTGCCCGCCATGAACGCGCGCACCCGGCTCATCAGGCTGCGCAGCGCCGAGGCCCAGGTGTCGGGCAGCCCCTCCGGCCACACGGTGTCGGCGAGCTGGTCGCGCTCGGTGCCGCCCGCCCGCTCCATGATCAGCCGGGCGAAGGCGACCTGCGCCTGCGCGCTGGACATGTGCCTGGGCTGCCCGTCGCCGCCGGTGACCGACACCAGTCCGATGAGCCTGATCAGCATGACCGCACTCCTCGGTGGTCTCGCCACTCCACGTTTCCGCTTCGAATTCCGCTCCGCCGCCGAAATCGGTTCCGGATTCGCGGGGGAACCATACAACCGGGCGGGATTGGCGTGTCAAGTGCCGCCGCTGATGTCGTGTCGACTCTGGAACATCGGCTGGGCGAACACCTCGTTAATGGTCCGCCACAATGGCGGAACGGAGTACCGCGTTGCGCCGAACAGTCGAACCGGTGAGACGCGGTTCCTTTTCGCGATCGTCCCTCGCCCTGGGACCGCTGCCTCGCACGGGTCCGTCGTGGACGGTGCGCACCCGGTGTGAGCACCCATGTTCCAGCGTCTCACCACGGGGTCGGGCCGCGTGTTGCGGTGCGCTTGCGGTGGACCCGCAAAAATGGCCAAACGAGGAGGCCCGGCGCCCACGGCGGTCGGAATGCACGTCCTCCGGCATTGGTGGTATGGGCGATCGAGGCTCGACCGGGATTGTGCGTCGCACGGGAATCCGGCCGAATCCGATTGTCGGGCTGTCGGGGCCAATACGAATTCGAGGAGACACACGTGAGCACAGTCGCCGCCCGGCCGGGCGAGGCAGCCGCGGGTCGGCACGCGGACCGGTACGCCACCACGGACATGCGGGTGGTCACCGCCGCCGAGATCAGCGACTTCCGCGGCCTGCTGCGCACCGCCATCGAGGCCAGGACCGCGGCCGGGACGCCCAAGGCGTCGCCGGTGCACCCGTTCCTGCTCTCCTCGAACACCTACGAGCAGCTCGTCGGCCAGCTCACCCCGGCCGAGGGGCCGCGCCCGACCGCGGTGCACCTTGGCCAGCAGCTCTGGCTGCGCGGCCTGGTCAAGCCGGGGGAGCGGGTGGCCATCGACCTGGAGGTGCTCGCCGCCCGGCGCGAGTCGCGCGGGGTGCGGTTGGCCATCCGGTGCGTGCTGGTCGGCGGCGACGGGGCCACGCTCTCGGAGCTGCGCACCGCGGTCCTGCTGGTCGGTGCAACCGAGCCCGCGAACTTCGGCGTGATGCCGGTGGCCGTGGCCCGCGACGCCGAGCCGGGCCCGGGGCCGGTCGAGTCGACCGCGGTGACCTGCGTGATCACCCGGGAGACCGTCGACCGGTTCGCGGCCACCACCGGCGAGCGCAACCCGGTGCACAGCGACGACGAGGCCGCGGTCGCCGCCGGGTTCCCCGGCCGGGTGGTCCAGGGGATGTGCCTGGTGGCGCTGATCGTCGAGGACGTCATCGACCGGTTCGCCGGCGGCTTCGCAGAGCGCATATCCGGTGTGGGGGCGCGCTTCACAGCGCCCGTGTTCGCAGAAGAAGCGCTGGAAATCGTCTACAGCACCGACAGCGGACCGGTCGTCGGCTTCGCGTGCCGGTCCGCGCGCGGCGCGGTCGTCAAGGCCGGTTGGGTCCGGATCACGGCCGAAGGAGGCGAGAGCAATGACAACTTCGATCACCACGACAGCGGCACTGCTGCCTGAGCGGCAGAAGCCGGTCCTCCCGCACGACGGGTTGGTCGCGGGGTTCCTGCGCCAGGCCGAGAGCCGCCCGGACGCGGTGGCCCTGGTCTGGCACGACACCCGGATCGACTACGGCGACCTGTACGACCTGGTGTGCGTCGAGCGCGACCGGATCGACGGCCTGGGCCTGGCCCCCGGCGTCCCGGTGGGGCTGCTGGCGGACAAGTCGCCGGAGGCGGTGGCGCTGGCGCTGGCCTGCCTGCTGGCCGGGCGGCCGTTCCTGCTGCCGTCCCCCGCGCTGGCCGACGGCGCGCTGGCCACCCTGTTCGCCCAGGCCGGGTGCGCCAGGGTGCTGGTCCCGCAGGGCCAGCCGCGGCGCGAGCTGCCCGCCCCGGCCGCGCTCGCCGCGGTGGAGCCCGCGCCCGCCGACACCGCGCTGATGCTGACCACCTCCGGTTCGACCGGGCTGCCGAAGGTCGTGCCGCTCTCGGGCGGCGCGGTGGACCGGTTCATCGCCTGGGCCGCGCCGGAGTTCGACATCGGCCCGGACACCGCGGTGCTCAACGTCGCACCGCTGAACTTCGACCTGTGCCTGCTGGACGTGTGGACCACGCTGGCCGCGGGCGGGCGGGTCGTGCTGGTGGACCCGGCGCACGCCGCCAACGGCAGGCACCTGGTGGAGCTGCTGTCCACCCAGGACGTGCGGGTCGTGCAGGCGGTGCCGATGTTCTTCGGCCTCATCCTGCAGACCGTGGCCGACGGCGACACCGCGTTCCCGTCGGTGGAGCACCTGATGTTCACCGGCGACGCGATGCCCGCGCACGTGCTCGCCGAGCTGCCCCGGCTGTTCCCCCGGGCCAGGCTGCGCAACATCTACGGCTGCACCGAGACCAACGACAGCTTCATCGCCGACGTCGCCCCGACCGACAACCCCGTCCCGATCGGGCACCCGCTGCCCGGCGTGCTGGCGCTGCTGGTGGACGATGGCGCGATCGTGGACGGTCCCGGCACGGGCGAGCTGTTCGTGCACACGCCCTTCCAGACGGCGGGGTACCTCGACCGCTCCCGGCACGCCGACAAGTTCGGTGCGCACCCCACCGGCGCCGACGACCTGCGCTGGTTCCGCACCGGCGACCTGGTCCGCCGCACCCCCGGCGGCAGCCTGCTGCTCCTGGGCCGCGCCGACTTCCAGGTGAAGGTGCGCGGCGTCGCCGTCAACACCGCCGAGGTGGAGCGGGCGCTGCTGGCGCACCCGGACGTGCTGGAGGCCGCGGTGCTCGCGGTGCCGGACCCGGTCGCGGGCAGGCTGCTCGCCGCCGCGGTGCACCGGGCGCCCGGCAGCGGCCTCAACAGCCTGACCCTGCGCGCGCACTGCGCTCGGGAACTGCCCCGCAACGCGGTGCCCACCACGCTGCGCATCAGCGACGTCCCCCTGCCGAAGACGGCAACAGGCAAGGTCGACCGAAAGGCGGTCGACACGCTCACCGAGCAGTCCACAGTAGAAGGAAGAATCGCATGACCAACCACATCGACAACTCGGACACGATCAAGTCGTTCATCATCGAGGAGTTCCTGCCGGACGTGGAGCCCGCCGCGCTGGCGGTCGACTACGACCTGCTGGCCAACGGCGTCATCGACAGCCTGGGCC
Organism: Actinokineospora sp. PR83; assembly: GCF_021056305.1. Taxonomy (NCBI): domain Bacteria; kingdom Bacillati; phylum Actinomycetota; class Actinomycetes; order Pseudonocardiales; family Pseudonocardiaceae; genus Actinokineospora; species Actinokineospora sp. PR83. Next base: position 60,193 of record NZ_JAJCXD010000015.1, on the reverse strand, counting down.
TGCTCAAGCTGATCGCCTGGATCGAGGACCGCTTCAGCGCCCCGATCGCCGACGACGACCTGGACCCGGACAACTTCCGCAGCGTCACCGCCATCGACACCTTCGTCGCCAGGGTGACCGCGACCGCGGTGGCCGGGAGCTGACATGGACGAGGTGATCGCCGCCCTGCTGCGCGGCGGAGACGCGGCCGAGGGGGTCGACCTGCCCGCCTGGCGGGCGCTGTGGGACCGGCTGGAGAGCGGCGGCCTCGACCGCGCCGAGGTCTCCGCGCTGCTGGCGACGCTGTCGACCCGCCTCCCGGCCGCGGCCCCGCTGAAGGCCCTGGTGGTCTCGCTGCGGGAGCGGCGGTCCGGTCCGGAGCACCCGGCCTGGCCGGGGGCGGTCAACATCGTCGGCACCGGCGGTGGACCCCGCACGTTCAACGTCTCCACCGCCGCGGCGTTCGTCGCCGCGGCGATGGGGGTCCCCGTGGTGAAGACCGGGTCGCGCGCCTACACCGGGTCGGTCGGGTCGATCGACCTGCTCGACCGGCTGGGCGTGCGGCTGACCCGCTCGGTGTCCGACACCGAGGACGCCCTGGGGGAGCACGGGATCGCCTTCGCGGGCCCGTTCGTCTACCCGGCCCCGCTGACCAGGATGGCCCGCGCGCTGGTCCCGCTGGGGCTCAGGCCCTTCGGGCGGTTCCTCAACGCGCTCGGGCCGTTCCTGGCCGCGGTGCCGGTCTCCGCCCAGGTGACCGGGGTGTCCTCGGCCGCCCCGCTGGAGCCGCTGCGCCACCTGGCCGCGTCAGCGACCGACCGCACGGTCTGGTTGTGCGCCAACGACATCGGCTGCGACGAACTCCTGGGCTTCGCCCACAACGTCGTGCACACCGGTGGTGACCCCGTCACCCTGTCGCCGGGCGACCTGGCCCCCGGGCGCGGCTCGCTCGACGACCTGGCCGAGGCGCACCCCGACAGCCTCGTCCCGCACTTCCTGGACGTGCTCTCCGGCCGCGGCACCACCGCGGCCACCGAGGCCGTGTGCCTCAACGCCGCCGCACTGGCGATGGCCGGTGGTCACGCCGCGACGTGGCCAGGGGCTTTCGCCGCCGCGACCGACGCCGTGCACGGCGGTGCCGCGGTGGCCCTGGTGGACCGTGTGCGGGCGAAGGCGGTGGCCCGTGGCTAGGTTCTTCGACCAGCTCACCCCGGACCGCCCCGGGCTCGCGCTGTTCCTCAACGCCGGTGACCCGCCGCTGGACGTGCTGGCCGAGCTGCTGCCCGCGCTGGACGAGATCGGCGTGGACTGCCTGGAGCTGGCCGTGCCGTTCCCCGGCTCGGTCACCGACGGCAAGACCGTCCGCGACTCCGCGGACCGGGCCCTGGCCCAGGGGGTGGACCTGGACGTGGCATTGGAATTCGTCGCGAAGGTCCGCCCCACCCTCACGCGGCTCCGGATCGCCCTGCTGGCGGACTGGAGCCACTCCCTCAAACGCCGGTCGCTGGCAGCGGTGGCCGGGGAAGTGGTCGACAGCGGTGTCGACGGATTGCTGGTGCACGGCCTGCCACCGCGTCTGCGGGCCGAATACCACCGGGTGACGACGGAAGCGCAGCTCCCGATCATCACCACCTGCTACCACAAGGTCAGCACCTCCGAGGTGCAGCGGGTGGCCGCCGCGCACGCGACGGCCTACCTGTACCTGGTGGCCCACTACGGGCGCAGCGGGACCGCGCCCGCGGCGGGCTACGCGGAACTGGCGGACACCGTGGTCCGCCTGAACGCGACGGCCACCGCGCCGATCGCGGTCGGCTTCGGCGTCAAGACGCGGCACGACGTCGAAGCGGTGCACCGGATCGGAGCCGACGCCGCAATCGTCGGCTCCGCCGGCGTCGGGGTGGTGGAGAGCGCCCTGCACAGGCGCACGGACCTGGTCGCCGAGTTCGGCGACTTCGCCCGCTCCCTCCTCCACCCCATCCACAACCCCCTCGCATCAGGGAGCACACCATGATCATCCGTGATCTCGACACCGTCAAGACCGTCGACTGGGGCAACGGCACCAGCGCCCGCCTGCTCGTCGCGGCCGACGGCCTGGGTTACACCGTCTGCGACACCGTCGTCACCGCCGGGTCCAAGTCCAAGCTCCAGTACCGCAACCACCTGGAGGCCTGCTACTGCATCGGCGGCTCCGGTGAGGTGCAGGACATGTCAGGCAACTCGTTCCCGATCACCCCGGGTGTCCTCTACGCGCTCAACGAGCACGACGAGCACTGGCTCATCGCCGGCCCGGACGAGGACCTGCACCTGATTTCCGTGTTCACCCCCGCCCTGCGCGGCGACGAGGTGCACAACCTCGACGGTTCCGGCGCCTCCGCGTACTGAGCCCGTTCCCCGCTGGGCGGTTCCCCGCCCCGCCGCACCGGTGATCCCACACAAGACCAGGAAGGGCGTTTCGCCGTGATCGAGTGGACCGCTGATCAGGAAAACCTGCGCGCGGGCATCGCGCGCTGGTGCGAGGCATTCAGCGCCGACCATGTCGAGCGCGACGAGGAGGGCACCTTCTCCTGGGAGAAGTGGAAGCTGGTGCGGCGGGCGGGCCTGCTCGCGCTGCCGTTCGACGAGCGGTGGGGCGGCGACGGCCTCGACCTCATCACCGTGATGGGCGTGCTGGAGGCCCTCGGCGAGGGCAACCGCGACGCGGGCCTGACCTTCTCCGTGACCACCAGCATGTGCAGCACGGGCATCCCGCTGGAGGCGTTCGGGTCGAAGGCGCTCAAGGACGCCTACCTGCCCCTGATCACCTCGGGCGAGGCGATCGGGGCGCACGCCATCACCGAGCCGTCCGGCGGGTCGGACGCGCTGAACATGCGCACCACCGCCCGCCGCGAGGGCGACGAGTTCGTCCTCAACGGCAGCAAGACCTTCGTCAGCAACGGCCCCGTCGCCGACCTGTTCGTCGTCTACGCGCTGACCCGCCCCGGCGCGGGGGCGCTCGGCACCACCGCGTTCCTCGTCCGCCGCGACACCCCCGGGCTGGTCGTCGGCAAGCCGATGAAGAAGATGGGCTTGCGCACCTCCCCGCTCTCGGAGCTGTTCTTCGACGACTGCCGGGTGCCCGCCGACCACGTCATCGGCCGGGTCGGCGCCGGGTTCATGGTGCTCGACCACGTGATGAAGCGGGAGATCCTGTTCTCCTTCATCACCAACGTCGGCGAGATGGCCCACCGCCTGGACCGGTGCGTGGCCTACGCCAAGGAGCGCACGGCGTTCGGTCAGCCGATCGGGTCCTACCAGGCCATCCAGCACAGGCTCGTGGACATGAAGATCAAGCTCGACACCGCGCGCAAGTGGCTCTACGACGTGGCCGAGATGCTGGTCGCGGGCAAGGGCGTCACCACCGAGATGGCCATCGCCAAGCTGCTCACCAGCGAGGCGAACCTGGCCTCCAGCCTGGCCGCGGTGCAGGTCTTCGGCGGGCACGGCTACATGGCCGAGACCGGCCTGGAGAAGGACGTGCGCAACGCCGTCGCCGGGACCATCTACTCCGGGTCCACCGAGACCCAGTACAACCGCATCGCGTCGATGATGGGCCTGTGAGGTGACCGTGCGCTCCCTGCTGAACTCCCTGCTGAAGGTCTGCGGCGCGACCGCGGAAGCCGACATCGACCTGCTCGCCGCGGGCGGGGTCGACCTCGTCGGCCTCTGGCACGGCGTCCCCGGCGGCCCGGCCGAGCTGCCGCTCGACCGCCTCGCCGACCTGGCCGCCGCCGCCCGCTCGACCGGTCGGCTGCGGCCGGTGCTGGTGACCTTCCTGGCCGACGCCGACGCGATCGCCGACGCCATGGAGCACTCCGGCATCGAGTGGGTGCAGTTGCACGCCTACCAGCCACCCGCGCTGGTGAAGGCCCTGCGGCGGCGCAGGCCCGAGGCGCACATCCTCAAGGTGCTGCACGTCGCCGACGGGCAGTGCGTGGAGAAGCGGCTCATCCCCGCCTACGAGCGCGCCGGGGTCGACACGTTCCTGCTCGACCGGGTCGGGCTCAACGGCCAGGTCGGCAGCACCGGGCTGCGGCTGGCCGAGTCCGACGTGGTGGACCTGGTGGCGGGCATGACGATCCCGTTCGTCCTCGCGGGCGGCATCGACGCCGCCAGCCGCCCCGCCTACCCGCGGCTCTCGGTGCACCCCGGGATGCTCGGCGTGGACGTCGACACGGCCGCCCGCGGCGACGACGGCCGGTTCGACCGGCACGCCGTGGCCGCGCTCACCGCCTCCTGGGGCGGGGAACCGCGAACAGAGGTCCTGGAGTTGACGGTGCCGACGGCGCGGCCGGTCGTGGTCGGCCAGGAAGGGGCGGTGGCCCCGTGAGCGCCTTCGTCGACAGCCTGCTCGCCGGGCGCCCGCTGATCATGGAGGTCAAGCGGAAGTCCCCGCACGGGGAGGACCTGATGGCCGGGCGCGCGGTCGCCGAGGTCGTCGCCTCCTACGCGGCCGCGGGCGCGTCCTGCGTGTCCGTGGTGACCGGCCGCTGGTTCGGCGGAACCCCCGAGCTGCTGGCCGAGGTCGCCGCCGCCACCGCGCTCCCGGTGTTGCAGAAGGACTTCCTGACCCGCCGCGACCACCTGCACCGGGCCCGTGACCTGGGCGCGTCCGCTGTGCTGCTCACCGCCGGGCTGCTCACCCGCTCCAGCCTCACCACCCTGGTCGAAGGGGCGTTGGCCCTCGGTCTGACCCCTTTCGTCGAGGTCACCACGGAGGCCGAGGTGGCCGCGCTGCCGCTGGCGGAGCACTGCGCCATCGCGGTGAACAACAAGGACATCAAGACCGGCGAGAAGGACGCGGGCGACCTCGGCCGCAGCGAGCGGATGCTCCCGCACGTGCTCGCCGCGGGCACCCGCTGCCCGGTCAGCGCCAGCGGCATCGCCGACCCGGCGGTCGCCGCCCACCTGGTGCGCACCGGCTACAGAGGACTCCTGCTCGGCACCTCCCTGCTGCGCGCCGGGAACGTCGCCGACTGGGTGTCGGAATTCGACACCGCGCTGGCCGTGCCCGCGGTCTGAACCGGAAGAGGGATGGTCAGCATGCGCGTCACCGTGACCGGCTCGATCGCCACCGACCACCTGGTGGCCTTTCCCGGCGTGTTCACCCGGCGGCTGCTGGCCGACCTGCCGCACGGGCTGGCGCTGGGTTCCGTGCTGCGCACCCCCGCGCCCCGCCCCGGCGGCACGGCCGCGAACACCGCCTACGGGCTGGCCCGGCTGGGGCTGCGCCCGGTCCTGCTCGGCGCGGTCGGCCCCGACTTCGACGGGACCGCGCTCGGCGCGCTCGGGGTGGACACCGGCTCGGTGCGGGTGTGCGCGGAGCCGACCGCCCGCTTCCTGTGCGCCACCGACACCGGCGGCAACCGGGTGGCGGCGTTCCGCCCCGGGGCCATGCGCGCCGCCCGGCACCTGCGGCTGAGCGCGGTCGCCGACCGGCTCGGCTCCCCCGGCCTGGTGCTCATCGCCGCCGACGAATCGGTTGCGATGGTCCGGCACGCCGAGGCGTGCCGGTTGCACGGGCACCCGTTCGCCGTGGCGCCCTCGCGCCAGGTCGGGTGCCTGGCCGGGGACGAGCTGCGGGCGCTGGTCGGCGGGGCGCGGGTGCTGTTCACCAGTCGGCACGAGGTGGCGCTGCTGCTGGAGAGGACCGGCTGGTCGCACCGGGAGGTGCTGCGCCGCGTGGGGACCTGGGTGACCACCCTCGGCGTGGACGGGGTGCGGTTGGAGGTGGCGGGCGAGCGGCCGGTGACCGTACCCGCCGTCGAGGTCGTCGCGGTGGACCCGACCGGGTCCGGCGACGCCTTCCGCGCGGGGTACCTGGCCGCGCTGGGCTGGGGCCTGGACGCGGTGTCCGCCGCCCGGCTCGGCTGCGCGCTGGCCGCGCTCGCGGTCGGTTCGCTGGGCGCGCAGGGCTACAACCCGGACCCGGTGCGGCTCACCGCGCTGATCGCCGACACCCACGGGGTCGAGGCGTGCGTCCCCTTCGGACCCCACCTCGGCGCTCCCACCGTCCCGCTCGACCCCGCGTCGCGCGCCGTCCCGCCGATGAGCGCGCGGGGGCCCGGCGCGGCGGGCGTCCCGATCGCGTCCTGACCACGACACCCGCCCCAGGGAGCCAGCCATGTCCGCCGCACTCGCCACCCCACCCGCCGCGACCGAGGAGCAGGTCGCGCCGCTGCGGCTGGTCTGCTTCGCCCCCGCGGGCGGGTCCTCCGCCTCGTTCAAGACCTGGCCGAAGGCGCTCGCCCCGGAATTCCTGGTGCAGGCCGTGGACCTGCCCGGCCGGGCCACCCGCCGGGCCGACCCGCCCGCCGAATCGCTGGTGCGCCACGCCGACGAGCTGGCCCCGCTGCTGGCCGGGTCCGGACCGTACGCGCTGCTCGGGCACAGCCTCGGCGGCCTGCTGGCCTACGAGGTGGCCAAGCGGATCAGCCGCGACCCGGACCTGCGCGACCCGGAGTTCGTGGTGCTGGCCGGGTCGCGCCCGCCGCACCGGTCGTCGTCGAAGGTGTTCGCCCCGCTGGTGGAACTGCCCGACGAGCAACTGCTGGACGCACTGACCGAGATCGGCGCGGTGAACCCGATGCTGCGCACCTCCCCGCTGCGCGGGCTGTTCATCCCCGCGCTGCGCAACGACCTGCGCCTGGTGGTCGGCTACCACCCGGACCCGGCGGAGGAGCCGCCCCGCATCTCCCTGGCCGCCTGGCACGCCGAGGACGACCACCTGGCCCCGCCCGCGGTGGGCGCCGAGTGGGCCCGGTACACCAGCGGGGACTTCACCCACACCGCGTTCGGCGGCGACCACTTCTTCCTCTACGACCGGATGCCCACCGTGGCGTCGGCCCTGCGGGCCGCGCGGGACCGCGCCGTCCGGTGAATCGCCGCCCGTGGTCGGGCGTGGTGCGTCACTTCTTCCCGCGTATTCATCTCGGTAATCGAAATACGCCCGCTCGCCCCGGCAGCATTTGTGCCGGGACGAGCGGGCGTTTTTGCCTTCCGGCAACCTTCTCGCCATCTGCGCAGGTCAGCGTGTCGCATAGGGTCGGCTCACGGCCGCTGCCGGGTGGAGACGCCCAGAGATGGGCCTGAGCTTCTTGACTATGGCTCAATTCCGCGCAGACCGGTTGACTACGGGTATGGGAGAGCGAGCGAGCCGTGACCGGGCGAATGAGGTCCTGGTGATCGGGGGCACCGGCAAGACCGGCCGCCGGGTCGCCGCGCGGCTCGGCGCCCGGGGGGTGCCGGTGCGCATCGGCTCCCGGTCGGAGACCCCGCGCTTCGACTGGAACGACCACGAGACGTTCGCGCCGGTCCTCGACGGGGTCCGGGCCGCGTACGTCACCTACATCCCCGACCTCGGCTTCCCCGGTGCCGTCGCCGACATCACCCGGTTCTGCCGGGCCGCCGTCGACGCCGGGGTCGAGCGGCTGGTGCTGCTCTCCGGCCGCGGCGAGGAGGCCGCACAGGAGAGCGAGCGGGTCGTGCAGCGGTGCGGGCTGGAGTGGACGATCGTCCGCTGTAGCTGGTTCAACCAGAACTTCAGCGAGAACTTCATGCTGGAGGCGGTGCTGGCCGGTGAGATCGCGCTGCCCGCTGGCGACGCGGTGGAGCCGTTCGTCGACGCCGACGACATCGCCGACGTGGCGGTGGCGGCGCTGACCGAACCCGGGCACGCCGGGCAGGTCTACGAGCTGTCCGGACCGCGGCTGCTGGGCTTCCACGACATCGCCGCGGAGATCAGCAAGGCCACCGGGCGGGACGTGCGGTACGTGCCGCTGAGCCCGCCGCAGTACGCCGCCGCGCTGCGCGAGCGCGGCATGTCGCAGCACTTCGTCGGCCTCTTCGGCGAGGTCCTCGACGGGCGCAACGCCTACCTCACCGACGGGGTGCGCCGGGCGCTGCGCCGCGAACCCCGCGACTTCACCGACTTCGCGCACGACACCGCCGCCAGCGGTGTCTGGAACGCCGACTGAGACCCCCGCGCGCCGCGCCCCGCGGCACCGCCGACTGAGCAGAACCGCACCACCAGCACCACCAGCACCAGACCGCCGCCACCGCAGGACCCGCACGGAACCGCAGGGAGCACGCCATGACCGCAGGACTGTCCAGCGAGCACGGGCTCGACGGACTCCCCGAGAACCTCCACGGCTTCGCGCTGCTGCACCGCGCGATGCGCCGCGACGCCAAGAAGCTGCTGGCGGTGGCACCCAAGCTGTCCTCGCCCAAGCGGCCGAGGGTGGCCTCCTGGTGGGACCAGGTGCGCGCCACCATCGACTGGCACCACCACACCGAGGACGACATCCTCTGGCCCGAGCTGCGCGCCAAGGTGCCCGGCTTCGCCGAGCGGGAGGTCGACATGCACGCCGACCACGCGGCGCTGGACGAGGCGATGGACGCCGTCACCGCGGCGCTGCGGCTCGACGACAACGCCGCCCTGGTCGAAGCCGCGACGCGGTTCGACGCGATCATCCACGACCACCTGCGCGCCGAGGAGACCATCGTGCTCCCCGCGTTCGTCGCCATGGGCAAGCGCGCCTACGGCAACGTCGAGCGCCGCATCATGTTCAGCGCCCCGCCGACCGTGCTCGCGTTCCTGCTGCCGTGGATGTTCGACGGCGCGGGCTCCGGGCGGGCCGCCGCGCTGATGCCGCTGCCGGTCCGGCTCATCGGCTTGACCGCGCTGAACTTCCGCTACGAGCGGTCCTACCGCTGGTGGTGATCCGCGGGATCTCCCGCACGGAGGACTGACCGAAGTCGGCGCACAGGGCGGTGTGCGGGCACGGCGCGAGACCCGCGCCCGCCGTCGGGTGGACGGCGGGCGCGGGGACAACCGGGACCAACGCGAGGGGACAGGGCCATGGGCTGGCTGAACGGGGCGGACGAGGCGCCCGGTGGCGTCATCGCGACGTCCACTGTGGTCGACCGCGTGCCCGGACAACGAAATCGCCGGGGCGCGGTCCTGGCGGTGTCCGGACTGGGCTACACCACCGACGACGGGCGCGGTGTCGTCCGCGACATCGGTTTCGAGGTCGCCGCCGGGGAGGCGTACGGCCTGGCCGGGCCCACCGGCTCCGGCAAGAGCACCATCGTGCGGTTGGTCACCGGCCTGCTCGGCGCCGACACCGGCAGCATCACCGTCGGCGGTGAGTCCATCGACGCCTACGACGGCTTCCAGTTGCGGCACGTCATCAGCTACGTCCCGCAGAGCGCGGTGATGGTCCCGACCGCCACCATGGCCGAGACCCTCGCCTTCTGGGCGCGCTTCCACCGCATCCCGCGCGCCGAGCGCGCCGAGCGGATCACCGAGGCCCTGCGCCGCGCCGGGCTCGCCGCCCACGCCACCGTCCCGGTCGACCGCTGCACCGGCGGCGAACTGCGCGAGCTGTGCCTGGCCATGTCCCTGCTGATCCGCCCCCGGATGCTGGTCCTGGACCAGCCAACCGCCCACATCGACCCCGACAGCCGCGTCCGCCTCCTCACCACCCTCAGCGACCTGCGCGACCAGGGCATGTCCGTGCTGTACGCGGGCAGCGACCTGCTGGAGGTCCGCTGGCTGTGCGACCGCGTCGGCCTGCTCGACGAAGGCACCCTCCTCCCGGACGGCGCCGACACCCTCACCGGCTCACTGGCCTGACCCGCGAACCCCGTCCCACCGACCCGTCCACGACCACAGGGGAGAACCCACCATGTCCGACCTCCGCAGCGCGCAATTCGCCCAGCAGGTGGGGCCGCCAACGGGCAAGAGCAAGCTCGCCGCGCCCGTGCTCTGGCTGGCCACCGCCTGCATGGGCCTGATGGCGGGGACGTTCTTCACCTTCGCCAACGCCGTCATGCCCGCGCTGGCCAAGACCGACAACCGCACCTTCATCGACTCCATGCAGCAGATCAACCGGGCCATCCAGAACAACACGTTCGGCTCGGTCCTGGCGGGCGCCTTCATCTTCACCGGCGCGGCGGCCATCATCGAGCACAAGCTCGGCAAGCGCACCGCCGCCCGCTGGGTCCTGGCCTCGCTGGCGCTGTACGTGGTCGCCATCGGCATCACCATGGGCATCAACATCCCCCTCAACGACCAACTGGAGGCGGCGGGCCTGCCCACCGACCTCAACGAGCTGGCCCGCGTCCGCGGGGCGTTCGAGGACCCGTGGAACAGGTGGCACCTGGTGCGCACGATCGCCAACGTGCTCGCCTTCGGCGCGCTGGCGGGCGCACTGGTCTCGCACAAGCGCTCCAACTGACGCTCCTCCGTGGACAGGCCGCCGGGTCCCCCCGGCGGCCTGTCCGCGTTTCGGCTTGGTTGTCACGCTGTGGGGGCAGGTGAGCCCAGGCGCCAGTTCGCGCAGGTCCGGGCGAGGCGGGCGCGGTGGCGGGCCCCGTGACCGGCGGACAGGGACAGGTGGGTCCAGAAGCCCGCGACGTACACCGCGAACGCTGTCAGCGCATCCGGCGCGGCACCCGCGTAGGCCGGGATGGTTCGGGCCCATGACTCCGCCTCGGCGGGAGTGTGACCCGCGTCGACCAGGCGGAGGGTCATGAAGGCCGTGTCCACCCACGGGGCGCCACTGCCGGGAAATCCCCAGTCGATGACGTGCACTCGGTTGGTTTCGCTGATCAGGAACTGGTCCGCGTGGAGATCGGTGTGGAGCAGGCTGGTGCCGTCGACCAGGGCCGGGGCGGCAGCGGAGATGCGCGCCAGCTTGGGGGCGTCCCAATCGCGGATGTGGTCCGGTGCCTCGTCGGCCAAGCGGGTCCACCAGTCGGTGCCGGACCAGCGGTCGCGCAGTGGGCGCAGGCCCGGGGCTTGAATGCGACTGATCCTGGACAGCGTGTCAGCGACCAGGGGGAGGTCCGATGAGCCGGGGGAGAGGTCTGCGCGGCGACCGGGGACGTAGGCGAAGCCGACGATGAGCCAGTAGCCCACGTCAACGTGGAAGATGACATCGGGGGCGATTCCGGGGGCGTGCAGGGAGCCGGTGATCTCGTTGCGGAGCCAGCGCATGCGCCTGCTCACACCACGGACACCTTTCACGAACACCGGCTCCCCGGACACCCCACGCACGACCGCGGCCAAGTCGCTGCTGTCCCCGCGGTCCACGTCCGCTGCCTCGACGACTCGGCCCATCCGCTGCTCGACGGCGGACACAACGGCAGCGGGCAGTTCAGGCCAAGTCGTCAACATCAGTCCTTACCGCGGTTGTCCGAGTTCTCGTTGCCGTCGCCACCGCTGGCGTTGCAATTGCCCTCTTCATGGCAGCTTCCGCAGCGGTCCGTGTCGCTGAACCACAGCTCGCGGTCCACCACGTAGCCTGCGGCCTCGATCGCGGCCAGCGTACGGCTGACCCGGCCGCCGGACCCAGTCGAAACGGATCCGGGAGTGTCCTCGGGGACGTGGTGGATGAAGCGGCCTGCGATGCGGTGGCAGAACTCTGTGTACTCCCTCGTGTAGAGCAGGAAGGCATGCCAGCCCGGATCGACCTCGGCACTGGGGCTCAACGGCTCACCGACGTGCCGGGCCGATGCCGCCAAGAACGCCAACGACTGGTCAACCACGCGCTTGGCCATCTCCCGATCCACACCCGTATCCGCGACCACCCGGCCCACCAGTCGCTCGAACAACTCGCCGTCAATCAGATCCCGCCCCAACGCGTGCGGAGTGCCCAACACCATGGTCACGTCGATCTCCTCCCAGTCAGTGGCTCCAGTCTCATGGTGCACAACCACTGGGCGCGTCCCCCATTCGAGGCGACACAGCCATCGAGCCAAGGCCCAGGTCAACAGCACCCTGACGGGTACGTTTCGGCCAACGCTGAAACAGGCTCTGAGTAGGTGAGGTGTCTCGAAGTTCGGACAATGGGCCGTCTGCCTTTGGTTCGGTGAAGGACCCGGGTGGAGCCGGTCATCGGTGCTTGGTGTGTGTCGTGAGGTCGTGCAGGGCTTGTCGGGTGGATTCAATGGTGAGGGCGGTCGTGCTGAGGGTGCGGAGTAGCGCGGTGTAGGGGGCGGTGGATTCGGGGTGTTCGAGGAGGATGTGGGTGCCGTGGTGGTTGATGTGGACCACGGGTGGGAAGTGGTCGATCTCCAGGAGTCGGAATTCGGGGTGTGGTGGGGATTCAGCGGGCAGGAGTCGGATGTCGCTCGGGCTGGTGTCGCGCAGGTGCCGGAGCTGCTCGCGCGTTGTTGTCTCGGGTATGCCGGGGTGGTTCAGGGCTTGGGGGTGGAGGAGGAATGTGCTGATACGCATGGTCTGTGGTGATGTGGGGGTAATGTTTTCGCTGGTGTCGCGGGTGAGGGCGTCGTGGTAGGCCGTGGTGCGCAGTGGGTGGGGGATGACGGTGGGAGCGAACCAGGTGATTGTTTCGGCGATTTGTTCGATGCTGCTGACGGTGTCGGTTTCGGTACCGGGGCGTAGGAGCCAGTCGGTGAGGTCGGCGTCGGCGGTCAGCCGGTAGAGGTGGTGTCGTCTCCTGGCCGGTGTGTTGTGTCTGCCGGGGTGGAATCGGCCAGGAGGGTGGCCTGTCGTTGCAGTGCGGCGGTGAGGAGTTCCTCGGGGTGGGCGGGGAGCCAGGGGACGGTGGGTTCGTCGGGGAAGGTGTCCAGCAGACGGATGGTTTCCTGCCAGCCGTTTGCCATTCGGATCCAGACGAGGTCTGTTGCCTCGATCCATCGGCCGAGGAGGATTTCCCCGTGCCCGGTCTCGTGCATCACCATGAACTCGCGGTACCCCTCGCCGGTGCGGTGAGCGCCAATGGTGATCGTGTTTCCGGCTCGGTGGGTGTCGAGGTCCCATCCGCGCGCCACGAGTTCGTTGCGCAGCTCTGCCGGTGAGGATGTCGATGTGGTTGCGGTGGCCATCGAAGAAGTCCTTTGGTGGGTGTGGATGTGGTGTCACGGGTACAGGCCAGCGGTGCGTTCGTGGTCGGCGGCGAGCCGGTTCAGCAGGTCGAGGCTGTCGTTCGGGGTGACGGCGATGGAAAGGAGGTCGGTCATCGAGCCTTCGATTGGCCGGGTGTCGGAGGGGTCGTCGAGCAACCCGGAGGCGGCGTGGGACCACAGGTGCGCAACGGTGGGTTTGTCGATGATCCGGTATATGGCGCAGTTGCCGGGGCAGCGGTAGCCGCCTTCCTTGACCGGGATCACCCGCACTGTGATCGATCTTCCCCGTGTCAGGGCCAGCAGGTGTCGCAGTTGCTGTGCCATGGCGGTCGGTCCGCCGACGGGGCGGCGCAGTAGGGCTTCGTCGAGGACGATCGTGCGGTCCGGTTGGGTGGGGTTCAGCAGAGTCCGGTGTCTGCGGCAGGCGCGTGCCAGCGCCGCCTGTTCCTCACCCCGGCGGTTCCAGCACAGCGCCCGGGTGTAGTGGGGGATCTGCGCGACCACACGGATCTCGGTGGCGGAGAACTCGATCACCGACCGGGCGGTGTCCTCCAGTGCCATCACCGCGTCCTCGTGTACTTGCGGGATGCCGCCCACCGCCCACCACCCGCTGGTGCGTGGCCCCTGCGCGAGAGCCGGCACCCGGGCGCGCTCGGCTCGTGACGGTTGATACGTCGCCAACGCGGCCCCCACCTCAACCGGGTCGAACGGGCGGGTGGCGTTCTCCGACCGGTTCAACGTCGCCGGGGACATCCCCAACCGGGCTGCCGCTTGTCGGGTCGTCAGCCCGCGATCATGACGGCACCGGGTCAAGGTCATGCCCAGCACGCGATGCCAGATGCGCACCCCCACCGTCATCCCGCCCTGCCCCAACCCTCCCCGGGTGCGGAACGGCCGGGTTCCCGGTCGTTCCCCGCGCGAACAGGTGATGTGGCGGTGATCCACGCCTGGGCAACCGAGATCAGTTCCCGATGATCGGCCCACTGCAACGTCAGGGGCTTCGGGATCGTGGCCACCATCGGCCGGGGCCCTTCGATAACCGGGCCGGGAAACCGGCGGTCCCGGATGATGAGGAAGCGCCTCTCCTCGACGCACACACCCCGGAACACCGCGATCGCGGTGTCACCCGATGCCAGACGGAACGTGTGGTCACCCACGAAAACCCGCGAACACGCCACCCGCCCGATTCGGACGGACGGTGTCACGAACCGCGCCGTCACCGGTCCCTCACCGGCCCAAAGAGACGGTCCAGCACCGGGCCGGTGAACACAGTGGCGATGGCCGGCATTGCGGCAACACCGAGCATGATCAGCACAGGCATTCCGTCACCTCCTCTTCCGGGAGGTGACGCTATGCGCCGCCGCTCTGATCTGCGGTGACGTGTTCGTACCCCCTCACCAGGGGTACAACCCGTACCCCTGGTGAGGTGCTACACGGCCACCCCGAGATCTGCGGCCAGTGCGCGGGCCTCGCGCTCGATCAGGTTTCCGCCGGTGGTGACCAGCTCTCCGGCCAGGGTGCGGGCGAGCGGGTGGCAGGTCATCGACTCCCGGTTGATCCGGGCCGCGCGCTGGAGCACGTGCAGTGAAGCGATGTTCTCCTTGCGCTGCCGGTACCCGCGGGCGACCTCCAACCACACCCGGGCACGCCGGTCCAGCGACGGCACCGCGTCCGGGTCGGCAGCTTCGGCGGTGAGCACTGCGGACCCGCCCTTGTGCAGCTCGACCTGCACACTGATCCCGGTGAGCGCGGCATTGGCGGCGCCGAACAGGGTCGCGGGGTGGGCGTAGCCGGACGGCAGACGCGCGGCCATGTCGGCGGCGTCGTCCAAGCGCCGCAACGCGTCGCCCTCTCGCCCCATCTTCGCCGCGGTGATCGCCCCGTGTGCTCGGACCGCGCCCCACAGCGCCCTCGGCTCGTCGTCGTCCCCGTCGAGCGCGTGCGCGAGCAGCTTGCCCGCGTCATCGGCGAGCTGGAGCGCGTCGTCCTCCCGGCCGGTGGACCGCCACACGTTGCCGACCACCCAGGCCGCGCTGGCCAGCGCCTGCGGCTCGTCGGCCTGTTCGGCTGAGGACATGCACCGGTCGGCGGCGAGCCACAGCAGCGCCGAGTCCGCGACCCACGCGAGCAACTGCCCGGACAGTGCGTAGGCGGACGACAGTGCGGCGTGCGCCCGGCGTCGGTCGACACCGTCGAGCGCACGGGCGGCGCGACGGCCGTCGGTGATGATCTGGGGAAGCACCGCGCCCACGGCGTCGCGCGGGGTGGGGGAAGAGTGCCAGAGCGACCAGGCGTCGGCGGTGCGGCGGGCTAGGTCGGTGGCCGAGACCGGCGCGGAGGTGGGGAGCGACATGAGGGGGGCCTCGATGGCCTCGCGCACCCCGGCGACCGCCGCGTGTCCGGTCCGGCCCTGGAGGGCGAAGGGGCCTTGCTGCTCGCCGACGAGCACCGCGAGGTCAACACCGAGCACCCCGGCGAGCTTCACCAGCATGTGCACGTCGGGCGGGTTCCGGCGCCCGCGCTCGACCGACTTGAGCCACTCCTCGGACCGGCCGACCAGACCGGCGACCACGGGCCGGGTCTTGCCCTTGCGCTCACGCACGACCTGGATCCGGGAGCCGATCGGAAGGCCCGCGAGTTCATCGACTGGCATGGTGTTCCCCTTCGGCTGGATCCCGCCTGCGGTGTTGCCGTGGGTGAGCGGGTGTGAGCTGACTTGGTGTTCAGGGTAAGCCGCTACCGGAGATCTCGACCAGGTTCCCACGAAGTCTTCGAGTGGGGCACGCATGGAACGAGTCCCCATTCGCCCGGTCGATACCGTGGACGAAGTGATGACGTTGGGAGGACAGGACGTGGATCGACGTGGATTCCTGCTCACCGCCACCGCATCGGTTGCGGCTGCGGCGCTCGAACCGATCGATCCCGACGCTGTCCTGCGGCGGGTCGGCCACGCCGGGCGGGTGCGCGTCGGTGCCGGGGAAGTCGCCGCGATCCGCACCATGACCACCGCACTGGGCGACACCGCCGCCGAGATCGGCGGCGCGCACGCCCGCCATCTCGCCGTGCGCTACCTGGTGAACGACGTGCGTCCCTGGTTGGAGGGCACCTACACCGAAGCCACCGGCCGCGCCTTGTTCTCCGCCACCGCCGAACTCACGCACCTGGCCGGGTGGATGGCCAATGACGCCGGGCATCCCGGGCTGGCCCAGCGGTACTACCTGCACAGCCACCGCCTCGCCGCCGAAGCAGGCGACCCCGGGCTGGCGGCGACCGCGTTGCGCGGTCTGGCCGACCTGTCCCTGGACCTCGGCCACCACGCCACCGCGCTACGCTTGGCTGCTGCCTCCGACGACCTCGGCCGCACCAGCACCGAACCACGGGCACGGGCCTACTTCGCCACCATCCACGCCCGCGCTGCCGCCGCCGACCACGACAGCACGACCGCCACCGCCCGGCTCGCTGCCGCCGCCACCGCGATCGACCACGCCACCAAAACCACTCCCGGCCGGGCGTGGGCCGACCACTACGACCCGTCGCGCTGGGCGCACGAGACCGGCATGGTCCACTACCGGCTGGGTGACCTGCGCGCCGCAGTGGAGCACCTTCACCACGCCATGGCTCTCGGCCTCAACCGCCGCCGCACCCACGCGGTGGTCACCGGGGATCTTGGCCGTGTCCTGCTGCGTCGCGGCGACACCGATGCCGCCCTGCACGCCTGGACGACCTTCGCTGATCTTGCCGAAGGCGTCACTTCCACCCGCATCGCCGACAGCGCCACCGACATCGCCGCACGACTACGCGCCATCGACACACCCGACGCCCGCGACCTGCACAACCGTCTCACCCAAGCTTGACGCGACATCCCGAAACGCAACCACGGCCCACATGAAGACGCCCGTTTCACCGGGGTCTGTTCTCGGTCTCTGCGAACAGACCGCCGGTGTGGTTCGCCCGGCGGCCTGTCTGCGTCCGGTGGTGGATCACCACATGTCGTCCAGGTCTTCGAGTCGCTTGCGCAGCACCCGTGCGTCCTTCGGTGGCAGCACTGCCACCACCGCGTGGAGCACCAGCCGCAGTTCCGGTGGGTTCGGGCAGCACTCGGGGACTCCGCAGCCCTCCGCCTCGGTCCACAGTCGGTGCCCCGAGGTGCGGACGAACCCGGACCACGTCCGCAGGGCGTGGGCGGCGGCGCCCGGCTCGTAGTGCTCGCGTTCGAGCCGGGCGATCGCGGCCACGCCCCGGCCGGACAGCCCGGGGATGGGGCGGAGTCTTCGGCGTCTCGGTAGCCAGGAAGGTTGCCCGCGGCGTTGTGCGGGCGGGTTGGCCGCCGCTCGTCGGGCGGCTCTGGTGCGCTTTCGCGTCACTCGGGCGGCGGTGGCGGCGCGCACGCGCGCCGGGGACTTACGCCCCATTGTCCTTTCGGGCAAGCGTCATGCCGCCCATCCTCGCACACCGCCGCTTCCCGGGGGAGCGGTCAGAAGCCCTTGTTGACGGCCGCCATGTCGTCCTCGCCGTGGCCCCTGGCCGAGGACTCGGCGTAGACCTGGTTGATGGCGGTCATCACGCGGTTGTCCTTGCCCGCCTGGGCGAGGGCCTCGGCGATGAGGGCGGAGTCCTTGACCGCCCCGTCCAGGGTGAACGACGGCGGGTAGGTGTCGGTGATCATGGCCCGGCCCTTGAGCTGGGCGTAGCCGCTGTCGAGGGGGCCGCCCTCGATGATCTCCAGGAACAGCGTCGGGTCCAGGCCCAGGGCGCTGGCCAGTTCGATGCTCTGGGCGGTGGCGGCGGTGAGGGAGACGACCCAGGCGTTGGCGGTGAGCTTGAGGCGGTGGCCGTCGCCCGGGTTCTGGCCGACCCAGATGGTCTTGGCGCCGATCGCGTCGAAGACGGCGGTGGTGGTGTCGGTGGGGTGGCCTGCGGCGAGGACGGTCAGTTGGCCGTTCTCGGCGGGTTGGCGGGTGCCCAGGACCGGGGCGTCGACGTAGTCGACCCCCGCGTCCGCCGCCTGCCGCGCCAGGGAGATGGCGCCGTCGAGGCCCACCGTCCCGGTCTGGACCCACACGCCCCGGACGTGCGGGAGGGCCTGGGCCATCACCGCCTCGGTGGCGGCGAGGTCGAACAGCGCGGTCACGACCGCGTCCGCGCCCTCGACGGCGGCGGCCGGGTCCGGGGCCACCTCGGCGACGTCGGCGAGGGCCTCGGCCTTGGCCGGGTCGCGGTTCCAGACCGTGACGGCCAGTCCGGCCCTGGCCAGGCTCCGCGCCATCGCGGCGCCCATGATCCCGGTTCCGAGCACTGTCACCTTGAGCGTCATACGCCCTTCATACCCACTCCGGCGCGACGGGAACACTCGGGGACCCGCGGGCGACCAGGTCAGTCGGTGGTGTCCACGGGGTCCTGCGCCGGGTGCGCGTGCAGCCGCCTGCGGACCACCAGCGTGACCACGACACCGGCGAGCACCGCCGCCAGCAGGCCGAACCAGGAGAAGCGGGAGAGCCACTGCTCGGCGACCGTGCCCAGGTAGTACACCAGCACCGTCGTGCCGCCCGCCCAGGCGATGCCGCCCGCGGCGTTGGCGACGAGGAACCGGCCGTAGCGCATGTGCAGCGACCCGGCGAGCGGGCCGGAGAGGATGCGCAGCAGGGCGATGAAGCGGCCGAAGAACACCGCCCACACCCCGCGCCTGGCGAACACGGCCCTGGCCCTGCCGACGACCTCGGGTCCGAAGTGCTTGGGGAACCTGCGCCCCGCCCAGGCGAACAGCCGCGGCCCGCCCCGCTTGCCGATCAGGTACCCGATGCTGTCGCCGACGACGGCGCCCGCGATGGCGCACGCGCCGACCCACACCGGGTTCACCGCGTCGCTCTGCGAGGACAGCAGGGCGGCGCTGACGAGGACGATCTCACCGGGCAGCGGGATGCCCAGGCTCTCCACGCCGATGACCAGCCCGACGACGAGGTAGATCGTCAGCGGTGGGATGGAGTTCAGGATCTCCTCGACGTGCACCGGACTTCCTCCCCAGCGTGGTCCCGCGACGCCGACACGGTACAGCGGGGCGGCGGGTGATCGCCCGACCTCGTGACAAGCCCCCGAACGGGTAACGGCGTCGGTATCCTCGCGACTGACAGTGTGATCTTCGGGCACCATCCGCCGATCCGCCCGGGTCCCCCTTCGACGGAGGTCGCCGCCGCCCATGAGCTCGCTGCTCACCATGTTCTTCGACGGGCTCACCGGCTTCAGCAGGCTCTTTCTGCTGGTCGGGCTGGTGCTCGCGGTCGTGAACACCGCGCGGTTCCTGGCCAGGAGGCGGTCGGTCGCCCTGCACGCGGTGAACGCCCCGCCACCCGAGGACCTGACCACCCTCAACTCACCCGTCCGCGGGGCGGTGCCGGGGGTGTGGTGGCCGCTGGTGCTGATCGCGCTCGGGTTCGTCGTCGGCGGGCGGTTCCGGTCGACGCCGTGGGTGGTGGCGGTGGCGATCCTGGTGGCCGCGGCCGTCGGGCTGGGGCTGCGCGCGCTGCGGGTGGCGCACGGCCGCCGCGGCGACGCCGAGGTGGCCCCGGCCGCGCTCGCCGCCCTGCTCAGCGCCGGGACGCTGCTGCTGTTCGGGCTGCTGCTGACCGTGCGGCTGGTGGTCATCCCCGACCCGGCGACCCGCGTCGGCGACGCGTTCACCGCCGAGTCCGGCGACGCCGCCGCCCGCGCGGTGCTGCTGCCCGCGCTCGCGCTGGCGCTGGTGGTGGCCGGGATCACCTGGGCGCAGCGGCCCCGGCCGGAGCGGCTCGGCCCGCCGAGGCGGCGCTCGATCCGGCTGCGGCTGCCCGCGTTCCCGCTGACCGAGAAGGGCCACCTGGTCGGGCTGCTCGCGGTGTTCGCGCTGTTCGCGGCCCCGCTGCTGGACGACCGGCTGACGATCTTCGGCATCGCCACCCCGGAGTACGGCAAGGTCGTCTACTTCGTGGCGCTGGCGGCCATGCTCGGCGCGTACGCGCACCTGTACCGGGTGGGCGCCGCGGCCCGCGGCGGCAGCCCGCTGGAGGTGATCCGGGCCCGCAGGCACCTGTGGTACCCGATCGGCACCTTCGCCGCCGTCGGCGTGGCCAGCGCGCTCAAGCAGGACATCGGGCCGATGATCCCGGTGTTCGTCGGGTCGGTGGCGGTGTTCGCGCACCTGCTCGGCGTGCAGGCCGACCGGGCGCCGGAGGTGCTCGGCGAGGTGGGCCGGGCGCGGGCGCGGGCCCGGCGGCGGGTGGCGCTGCGCTACTCGCGGCCGCTGTGGGCCCCGGTGGGCGTGTTCGTGCTGATCGGCGCGGCGGCGATGGTCGTCACCCCGTACATCTCCGAGCGCGGCGCGGTCTGGGTCGACCCGTGGACCTACAACTGGGCCGCCGCCTGCGAGCCAGCCCCCGAGGGCGCCACCCCGCCGCCGACGCCGGAGGGCACCAGCGCCTGCCAGATCTCCTACTCCTCCGCCGAGGCCAGCAGGCGCTCGCAGATCGCGCAGTCGCTGGCGGTCATCGCCGACGGCGGGCTGTGGGGGCGCGGGCTCGACGACTCCACCTCCGGCCGGGTGCCCGCGGGCAGCACCGACTTCGTGCTGACCGTCATCTGGAGCAAGCTCGGCGGCGTCACCATCCTGCTGCTGTCGGGCCTGCTGGCGCTGCTGGCCGCCGCGCTGAGCCGGATCGGGCCGCAGGTCACCCGCACCGAGGCGGGCGGGGTGGACCCGGCGCGGCTGTTCGTCGTCGGGTTCCGGGCGATGGTGCTCGGGCAGTTCCTGTTCGTCCTCGCCGCCACGGTCAACGCGCTGCCGCACTCGGGCATCACCGCGCCGTTCCTGTCCCGCGGCGGGCACTCCACGATCGCGCTCGGCCTCGGCGTCATCGCCGCCGTTGCCGTGTCCTACCTCGGCACCCCCGCACCGGCCACGCCGCAGCCGCGCCGCGCGCTGGCCCCCGCCGCCGCGCCCGCGCGGGCGTCGACCTGGTGGGCGCGGCCGACCGTGGCGGGCACCGCGTGGGTCTACCTGCTCAGCGCCACCCTGGTCGTGGGCATCACGCTCTCCCCGTACACCGGGCTCGCCGAGGACCGGCCGTTCTGCACCACCCAGCAGCCCAGGGTGGACCCGGAGCGGTGCTCCACCGACCGCATCGCCTACGACCGGACCACCGTGCGGGTCGTGGTCGACGGCAAGCCGCAGTGGGTGCGCGACCGCTCCGGCGCGCGCTGGGAACCGATCGGCACCCCCGACCTCTCGCTGGCCGACCTCGGTGGGCTGCTCCAGGTCGGCGGCGACCGCGGGGTGCTGGAGGCGGGTCTCACCGACATCGTCGACGGCTCCTCCGGCACCTCGCTGGGGCAGCGGCTCGCCCCGCCGTCGAGCGGCCGCCCGGACGGCGCGGTCGAGCTGACCGTGGACCCGGCCGTCCAGCGCGCCACGGCCGAGGCGCTGCTCGCCGACGGCCCCACCGGCGGGCCGCTCGCGGGCGGCGCCGTCGTCATCGACGCCAAGACCGGCCACGTCCTCGCCGCCGCCAGCGCCCCCGTGGAGCCGGGCGAGGAGGGGGCCGCGCGGCCGGTGGACCAGACCGCCCGCCGCGAGTTCACCGGCGACCACGGCTTCGGCTCCCGCGACGCGCGGGGCAACCTGGACGAGAGCACCGACTGCGTCGAGTCCGACGACGAGCGCGTGCTCGCCGACTGCTACCGCTGGTCGCTGGCGCCGACCCAGGCGGGGGAGACCCCGGAAGCGCAGGACCGGCTGCGGCGCTTCGTCGAGGACGACAAGGCGGTGGCCGTGCCGTCCCCCCAGGTCAACCGGGCGCTGGGCCGCCAGTACGGGCTCGGCTCGACGTTCAAGGTCGTCGTCGCCGCGGCGTTCATCAAGAGCAGGGGCGCCACCGCGCAGACCGTGATCGACGCGCCGCTGTCGGTCACGGTCAACAACCAGGTGATCCGCAACGCGGGCAACGGCGCGTGCGGGCAGGCCACCTCGGGCCGGATCACCCTGCAGATGGCGCTCGCCGTGTCCTGCAACACCGCGTTCGTGCGGCTCGCCCAGGACCTCGGCTGGGACGTCATCCGCGACACCGCCAAGGCGATGGGTTTCGTCGTCGGCAGCACCGACGCCCGCGCCGACCGGCAGCCCGCCTGGCTGGCCGAGACCGCGGTCGGCGTGGACTCCCGGGTGCCCGCGACCGCCGACGACGGCAGCATCGGCAACAACGTGCTCGGCGGCGGTGGGGTCGTGGGCACCCCGCTGGAGATGGCCACCGTGCTCGGCGCCGTCGCCAACGGCGGCACCGCCGTGCAGCCCACGGTCGTGTCCGCGGTCACAGACCCGCGCGACGGGGTCCGCCGCGAGGTCACCGGGGCGAGCACCCCCGTGCTCACCCCCGAGCAGGCCGAACAGCTCCGCCAAGCGCTGTCGGCGACCACCACCGCGGGCACCGCGCGCAAGCTGGTGCTGCCGCAGGGGCAACGGGCGTGGGTGAAAACCGGTACACAGGTGCAGTACGAACCGGGGACGGCGCCGCAGGGCACCTTCCTGCACCAGATCGCCTGGCTGGTGGGCTTCGTCGACACCGCCTCGGGCCCGGTCTCGTTCGCGGTGGCGGTCGAGACCCGCGACGAGGGCAGGGGCGCCGACCGCGCCCGCTTCCTGGCCGAGAAGATCATCGCCACGATCACGGCGGCCAGGGGATGAGGCGGGCCGCGGTGGCGTTCGGTGGAACGCCCGCCCCCACCCGCACGTCCATTGGGGGGAGAGCGTCGGTCGTCGACGGCACGGCAGTCATCGGAGGAACGGCAGTCATCAGCACCACGGCAGTCAGCGGGAGAACAGCGGTCGTCCGGGCAGTGGCGGTCATCCGGGCAACGGGGGCGGGGCGATGACCGAGCGGGACCGGCCGCGCTTCGAGGAGCAGGTGCGCGCGGCGGCGGGCGGTGAGCTGCGCAGGCACTTGGCGTCCGCGTCCGCCCCGGCCGGGGCGAAGGTGCTGGTCCGGGTGCTGGTGCGCACCGACACCCCGCTGACCCCGCAGGCCATCGAGGCGGTCAGGGAGACCCTGGAGGAGGTGCGCGCGGGCTTCGGCGACGTCGTCACCCAGGTGTACTTCGAGGTGACCCCCGGCCTGCCCGACGGCTACGACGTGCGCTGCGAGCCGGTCACCAACGCCGGTGCCGCCGCCGAGGCCGAACGACCCCGCCCGCGCGGTCCGCTGGTCCGCCAGCGGCTGCTGACCTTCGCCTTCGGCGGGCTGCGGTTCGACTACCTGCTCGCCGAGCCCGCCGACCGGTGGCTGCCGCTGCAACGGCCCGCCGACCGGCGCGGCGGCATCGGGTTCGTGCTGCCGCAGTCGATGGCGGCGGTGCCCAGCGGCCCGCTGCTGTCGCTGCGCATGGTCGACGGCGAGCTGATGGCCCGCCGCACCTGGGAGCGCCCGGAGATCGCCGTCCTGGTCAACGACGTGCTGCTGCACCCGAACCTGGAGACCGGCCTGGCCGTCGCCCCGCGCGGGTGGATCGGCTACCAGCTCGCCGACACCGGGCAGGCGCTGAGCAGGCTGGAGTACGAGCTGGCCGACTGGGCGCCCGCCAGCCCCACCCAGGCGGGCACCCCGGACACCGGCGACGGCTCCGCGCACGAGGTGTGGCTGACCGTCGACAACGAGACCCACCCGCTGCGCATCGCCCCGCCCGAGCCGGGCAACCAGGCCGCCGAGCGGCGCTTCCCGATCCAGTCCGCCAGCCCCGACGGCCACAGCCCGCACCTGGACGTGCAGGTCCTCTACACCCGCGGCCAGTGGCGCGGGCCGCGCGAGGACCAGTGGCACGTCAAGGTCTACCGCTGCGCCACCCCGCAGCACGCCGACCAGCTCCGCCGCTACCTGCGCACCCAGGCCGCGCTGGTCGACACCGCCAACGCCGCGGTCGGCGGCACCGGGCAGGCCCCGCCGTGGGCGGTGGCACCGGTGACGCTGGTGCAGCCGGGCGCGGACTACCGCGGCGAGCTGCGCCGCACCGAGGTCGCGGTGACCGACCGCGACGTCAGCGACGACCCGGAGAACCGGCTCTCGGCCTGGTTCGGCGTGCCCGAGCAGCCGCAGCCGCACTGCTACGTCATCGCCGTGTCGCCGATGCTGCGCAAGGTCGGCTGGGCCGACTCGTCGCTGCGCCGGGTCGCCCCCGGCCTGGAGCAGCTCGACGACCTGGTCAGCCTGGCCAAGGGCCTGGACCGGCTGCACGAGCTGGGCATCGCGCACTGCGACGTCAAACCGGAGAACGTCTGCCGCAACCAGCGCGACTCCGGCGGCACCGGCTACGTCCTCATCGACAGCGACGCGGTCTGCCGCACCGTGGAGCGGCTGGTCGACCTGCGCCTCACGCCGACCTACGCCGCACCGCGGATCATGTCCCAGTGGCGCCGCTCCTACGACGGGCAGACCCCGGCCGACCTGCGCGAGCACGACCGCTTCGGCTTCGCGCTGGTGGTGCTGGGCGCGCTCGCGGGCAGCGACCGGGTGGCGTTCCTGGTGCAGGACGACGAGGACGGGAGGCGCCCCATCGACCAGCCGACCGTGGTCACCGACGCCATCCGCACCTGGTGGCCGGACCCGCGCTGGGCCCGCTTCGTCGAAGTCCTCGCCGCGCCGTTCCAGTACGACGCCCTGGTGGGCGACCAGTGGTCGGCGGTGGGCTGGCTGCGCGAACTCGACGCGCTGGGCGTGCCCGCCCCGGAGCCGGTGGCCGAGCAGGCCGCGCCGGTGTTCGCCGGGGAGTACGCCGGGCACCTGCGCCGCATCCGGGCCGAGGTCCGGTCCACGCCGCGCGGACTCAACGCCTGGGTGCCCGCGGTGCTGGAGCGGGTCGCCGCGCACCAGGACGAGATCGCGCACCGGGAGTTCCGCAGGGTCGTCTGGCTGGCGGGCGCGCTGCCGCTGCTGGTGGCCGTCGTCGTTCTGATCGGGGTGATCGCGGGCCGATGAGCACTCAACCCGAGGAGTCGGGCACCGAGCCGGTGACCCCGAAACCGCAGGCACCGGAGATGTCCACCGCGCGGACGCAGAAGATGACCAGCCCGGGTCCGGTCCCGCCGCCCCCGGGCGGCTCGGGGCGCCCGGGTCCGCCCGCCGCGCGCAACCCGGTCCCGCCGGGCGCCAACGCCACCAAGGTGCAGGCCCCGGTGCCCGGCGGCGTGCCCGGACCCGACCGGCGCTCGCCGCTCACCGGGGCCGAGCGCGAGGCCGTGATGTTCCGGGTGCCCGAGGGCAGGCCGTCGGGCGGTCCGCCGCGCCCCGCGGGCCCGCCCGCCCCCGCCGCCGCGCCCGCGCGGCCGAAGTCCGGCCCGCGCGCGTGGTACCTGCGCTTCGGTCCCGGCTCGCTGTCGGGGGAACTGGCCGCCGTGCGACCGGCGCAGCTCGACGACGTCACCACCCGGGCGGTCGGCAACTGGGTCTCGCACGAGGAGGCGACCGCCCGGCTGGCCGAGGCGCGCGCCGAACCGCACCTGCACGAGCACCTGGTCCGCGCCGGGGTCGTCGGGCGGCGGCAGGGCTGGCTGGTGTGCGCGGTGCTGCTGTGGCCGCTGGCCGCCGTGCTGATCGCGATCGCCGTGTGGATCCTGGGGGCCTGATGAACCACCCGACGAACGGCCGCGGGGGCGAGCTGCTGCGCTGCCCGGCCTGCGACGACGACCTGGGCACCCCGCGCACCCGGGAGCCCGACGGGCGCCCGCGCAGGCCCGCCCTGCGGCTGGAGCTGTGCGTGGAGCAGCGCGGCGCGGTCGACTGGCGGCTGAGCCTGTTCGACGGGTCCCGCTTCTGGCCGCCGTCACCGGGTTTCCACCCGGCGCGGGTGCGGCTGGTCTACCGGGTCTGCGGCGACGGGCACGTGTTCCTGGAGCACGTGGTGACCGGCGGGGCGGCGGCCATGCCGACCTGGCGGGTCGACCAGTTCGACGTGATCGCCGCGATCGGCCAGGCCGCCACCGGCAAGAGCTACCTGATGCTGCGCACCCTCAGCCAGCACCTGACGATCAGCGGCCTGACCCACGTGGACACCCCCGTGCCGCCCGCGCAGGTGTCGGTCTACAACGCCGACTGGCTGCTGGAGGCCGAACCGCTGGAACTGCTCAAGCGGCAGTACCTGCAAACCGAGATCCGCGGCATGACCATCGAGCCCACGCTGGCCCGCGACCTGATGCCGTACGAGTTCCTCACCGACAACGTGGCCGCCGGGGTGGTGCAGCAGATCCTCGACATCCACACCGAACTGCTCGGCCGCGACGGCGTCGACCGCGACTCCTGGGGGCAGCGGATCCGCCAGCCCATCGTGCGCCGCTACCAGATCGGCAACCGCCGGGTGATGGCCGCGGTCGCCGACCTCGCCGGGGAGAGCTTCGCCAGCAACGCGGTGCAGAGCCTGCACAACCGGTTCCTGCTGCGCAACTACGGCACCCTCGTGTGGACGATCGACCCGGTGGTCTGCACGCCGTTCCCCAAGTTCCTGCCCGCCGGGACCGACCGGACCTCGCTGGCGGCGAGCATGCGCCCCGACGGGCTGCTCTACGACCGCACCGACGAGGTCCGCCGCGAGCGCAACGTGGTGCAGCGCCAACTCGCGGGCACCCTCACCGAGCTGGGCACCATCTCCGAGGACGTCGGGCCGGTGCAGTACCTGCTGGTCTGCGTCACCAAGGCCGACCTGATCCGGCACGCGCTGGCCGGGGGCGCCTCGCTGCGCAAGCTCGGCAGCACCGACGCGGTGGTGCGCGGCACGGCCCGCTACCTCGCCGACGTCGCCGCCCGCGCGGGCGGCCCGCACCCGTCGGTGGTGGTGGAGGACGCCGCCTGGCGGCAGGTGATCGGGCGCATCGCCGGGTTCGCGCACGACCCGGCCCTGGGCACCAGGGTCGCCTGGCAGTTCGCCGACGCCATCGTCAACCACCACGACCAGCCGGACACCTTCTGGGAACTGGTCGACGGGGGCGGCGGCAGCGTCATCGACGTGCCCGAGGGCGTCCCCGAGGCGGTCCTGCCGCCGGGGCGGCTGACCGTGCCCACCCTCGACGACCACGTGGCCGGGTCGCTGGTGCCCGGCCAGAGCGGGGTGCTGCGGCTGCGCGACCTGGTGATGTCCGCGCTGGGCTGCGGCATCGCCTACGGGCTGGGCTTCGAGCAGAACATCGATATGCTGCTGAGCCAGCCGTGGCGGGAGCCGCGGTTCTTCCTCTGCTCGGCGCTGGGCGAGGTGCCGGTCCCCGGGTCGAGCGAGGAGCTGATCAAGCCGATGGACTCCGACGCGTCGTTCCCCGACTTCGACACCCGCTCCGCGGCGCTGTCGCAACTGCTGCTCTGCATGCTCCGGAGGGTGCGGCCGTGAACGAGTCCACGATCGTCGAGTGGGGCGGCAGCGGCGCGGGCTTCGTGCTGCACGAACCGCCGGGCAGGCCGCGCCCGCCCGCCGCGTTCGTCTCCGCCGCCGACAAGCTGATCAAGTACCCGGTGGTGCAGCCGACCGCCGACCTGGGCCCGCACCAGGCGTGGAGCCTGGTGTGGGCGCAGGTGGACGAACACGGGCCGCACTGGTGCTTCGCGGTGCAGGGCCGCGGCGGCGCGTTCGGCCGCTCCGGCGGCTGCCAGTTCCTGTTCACCCCGGCCCGGCACGAACCCGCCGACGTGTGGCTGCACGGGCTGACCATGGTCGGCCAGGACGGGCGGCTGGCCCCCGAGCCGGTGCGCGAGGTGCCGTGCTCGCCCCCCGTGCCCAGGGACCTGCTCGCCCCGCTGGCCGCGCTGACCGACGACACCGCCCGCGTCCCGCTCGACGGGGAACCGCTGGAGGTGGCCGGGTCGATCGCGGTGCTGCTGAAGGTGTTGCCGCGGCAGGTGGTCCGCTCCCGGGTGTGGTCGACGTTCCTGCTCAAGCCGCCGGTGCTGGACGACTACAACGTCGTCTCCGGGCACTGGCCCGCCGAGCTGGCCGACCGCGACAGCGCCGCGCGCACCCGGCACTGGCTGGGCGAGTCGGCGCACCTGCCCGGCCCGCGCGACGACCAGGACGCCGCCGCGCTGCGCTGGGTCGCCGAACAGGCCAGTGACCAGGTGAGCCTGGGCGAGGAGTACCGCGGCCTGCCGGACATGCGGTCCTTCGTGGACAAGGTGGCCCGCGAGGCGCTGGTGCCCGCCGCGCACGAGGTGCCGCGGCTGCTGGAGGAGGCCCCGGCCCGGCTGCTCACCCCGCGGGCGCACCCGGCCGTGGTCCGCTGGGCGCACGACGACCCGGACCGCGCCATCGCCCACCTGGTGGCCGACCGGGTGCCCGGCGAACTGGTCGACGTGGTCTTCGAGGGCCTGTTCGCCCGGCACGAGGAGGGCGGCAACCCGATCAGCTTCCCGCCCGCGGACGTGTCCCGCTTCCCGCGCTGGCCCGAGGTCCTCGGCGACGCGGTGCGCCGCTGGGTGCCCGAGCAGCGCGACCGGGTCGCCTTCGTCGAGCGCACCCTGCTCGCCCCCGGCCGCCCGCTGGCCGACCCGCGCGCCCTGGCGATGTCGTTGCTGTGGCTGGAATCCCTGGGCATCGGGGCGGACGACCTGCCGCCGTCGGTGGAGTCCATCGCGGTGGCCCTGGGCCGCCGCGGCAGGCTGGCGCAGCGGCAGCGCGACTACCTGCGCTCCACCGGCGACCAGGTCGGCGTGCTGCGGGACCTGGTGGGGCGCCTGGACTTCGTCAGCGTCGCGGTCACCGCCGAACTGCTCGACGTGGCGGGGGAGGAGTCGACCCGGCGCGGGCTGGTGCGCACGGTGCTGGCGCACAACTCCGAGCACGCCGACCGAGGCCGCGGGTCGATGGACACCTGGGTCGCCGACCTGGTGGACCGCCGCCCGCAGGACCAGTCGGCGGTGGTCGAGGGCGGGTTCGGGCTGCTGCGCGAACACGGGCTGCTCCCCGACGGGCTGCTCGCGCTGGCGCTGAGCCACTACGCCGACCGGCTCGACGTCTCCGAGGTGGGCCGCGGCCTGCTGCTGGAGGCGGCCGACCGGGTCAACACCGCCTCCCGCGCGCCCGCGGAGGCGCGCACCGAGGCGTTCCCCGGCGATCCGTACCGCGAGGCGGCGCACGGCGACCCCGGGTGGGGCGAGAGCGACTCGCAGGGGAACTCCCTGCACAGCGGACGCAGGCAGCGGCGCGCGGGCGCCGGGGACTTCGGTCCCAGCGGCCAGGCCGGGTACGGCGCCCAGGGCTTCGGCGCGGACCGCTACCGGCGCGCCGAGGCCGACACCGTGGCACCGCAACCGCTCGACGAACCGGTGCCCGCGGGCAACACCGTCCCGGTGCCGCGCGCCCGCCGGGTGGGCCGCGAGCAGGAGCTGCCGCCCGCGCTGCGGCTGGCGCTGATCATCGGCATCGCGGCCGTGGTGGTGTTCGTGCTGTACCAGCTCTTCTTCGCGCGGTTGGGCTGATGGACACCTCCGCGGCCGGGCGGGTGGGCGTGCTCGTCGCCACCGCCCTCAACCGGGTCGACCGGATCGCGGGCACCCGCCCGTCCACCCGACCACCGCACCTGGCGCAGCTCACCACGGTGTTGCAGGCGGCGGCTGCCGAGGCGCGCACCGCCGAGGACGACCCGAACCGGGTCGAGCGCGACGCCGACGTGTGGCGGCTGCGCGAGCCCGGGTACCTGCGCGGCATCGTCGAGCACCCGGTGAGCCGGGCCGGGAGCGGCCTGGTGCTGCTGCCGGTCGTGCTGACCTGGGTGCTGCTGGGGGCCGCGGAGTTCCTGTACGTGCAGGAGTACGTGGCGGTGCCGGTGGGGTCGCGCCCGTCGTTCTTCGCCGACTGGCTGGCCCAACCGTGGTACCGGGGCCCGTTCGTGCTCTCGGCGGTGATCGTGCTGACCGTCGTGTGGATCATGCTCGGCTACCGCAAGCCCGCCCGCGAGCAGGCCGCCGCGGACGAGCTGGACCGGGTGGTGCACCAGTTGGAGGTCGACCTCCTGCCCCCGCTGACCATCCTGCGCTCCCGCCGCGCCCCCGCCTCCCCGGTCGAGGTCACCCGCCAGGCCGCGGCCGACCTGACCGCGGCGTCGGCGAAGTTCGCCGCGGCCACCGACACCCTCGCCACCGCCGCCTCGGTCGTCGACCGGCTCGCGACCGTCGTCGAGCGCCTCGCGGCGGCGGTCCCGGACCTGCGCGCGCAGGCCGACCGCCTGGCCGACCTGGACAGCCGCCTGGAGCGCTCGGTCGCGGAGACGGCCCGCCAGGTCAAACCGATGACCGACGCGGTGGAGGCGGTGACCTCGGCCGCCGCGACCGCCGCCGACACCACCTCCCGCTCCGAGGCCGTGCTGAAGGAGGCCACCACGCGCCTGGACGAGGCCGCGGCCCTGGCCACCCGCACCGCAGACCACCAGAGCACCCTCGCCACCGCCCGCGAACCCTTCACCGAGGCCGCCACCGCCGTCGCCAGCGCCGCCACCAAGCTCGACACCGCCGCGACCGCCACCCGCGACACCGCCGCCCGCCTGGGCGAGGTCATCAAGGACGTCAACTGGCTCACCATGGTCGCCGACGGCCTCCGCCACCCCGACCACCGGTGAAGCGCCGCTTCCCCCGCGGCGACGCGGGCCCGATCGGGGCGGCGGGCTGGCTGTTCGCGGAACTGGCCATGGTCCTGGTCGTCATCGCCATCGGCTCGGAGGTCACCGCCCCCTCGGCCGTCGTCCTCACCCCACCGGTGGCCGACACCCCCACCACCGCCCCCTCGCAGGGCCTGGCCCTCACCACGGTCCGCTTCACCATCCCGGCCACCGCCGACGACGCGACGGTGCTCGCGGACTTCCGCGCCGCCCTGGACCGCACGGTCGGCCCGCAGGGCCGGGTCGGCCTGATCCTGCTGTTCGGCAAGTCCACCACCGCCAACCCCGCCCAGGGCACCCGCCTCTCCGAACGCCTCAAAGCGGTGGTGACCCCGGCGAACCTCCCCCAGTTGCGCACCACGGTCGACATCCGCCCCTACTTCGGCGGCGACGGGGCCCCCGGCCAGGTCATGGTGGAACTGTTCCTCCTGACATGACCCCACCCACCCCCGCCGCCGCTGCGGCGCGTTCCGAGACCCCGCCGTGCCCTGCCGCCCCGGCCCGCCCCGGTACCCCGGCGCATTCCGCCACTGCGGCCCGCCCCGGCACCCCGGCGGGCTCGGCATGAGCGTCGCCATCCTCGACGGCACCGACACCTCCGCCGCCGACACCCTCCGGACCGCGTTGGGCACCCCCGCGCACCTGTCCGCCCCCGAGGACCTCCCCGGCGCCGGTGCGGCGGCGCTCCTGCTGCTGCCCGCCCACGCCCCCGTCCTCCCGACCGAGGCCCTGCGCCTCATCGCCGTCCTGGAGTCGCTGGCCCTGAACCCGCCCGGCCGCCGCACCCCCCTGGTCCTGACCTGGGTGGCCACCCCCGCCCACCGGACCCGCATGTCCTACGCCGCGGGCCGCAACCACGCCGACCTGCTCCTGGGCAAGCACTGGACCCGCGAACTGGCCCACCACCGCACCCCCACCGCTGCGGCGGCGTGCCGGGCCGCCCGGGTGCGGGAGCTGATGCGCGCCCAGCCCCGCCTCGGCGGCATCCCCGTCACCACCGTCCACCGGACCCTGGCCACCCTGGACCCCCACTTCGTCGAGGCGCTCTGCGTCCAGCTCCCCGACGGCACCTGGCACAGCCCCGCCGCCGTCGCCGCCGCGGTGGGATTGCGCGGCTCTGCGCCGAGTGGGTGATGTCCGGGGGTTCCCCACCGCGCACGGCGCCGGGTGGGCGATGGTGGGCCCGACCCGCACCGACCCGGTGCGGCTGGAGGGGAGAACACCATGGGCATGGCCGTACTGGGGGCCGTCACCGCGCTGGTCGTGAGCCTGGCGCAGGCGGGCGACCCGTCGTCCCTGGGGTACACCGCGGAACCGGGGGCCTGGCCGGTCTCCGGCAGCCGGACCTGGACCGAGCCGACCGACGAGGTGCGCGCGTTCGAGCTGGACGGCGTGCTGGTCGTCGACGGTGAGGACAGTTCGGGGTGGGACTGGTTCCGGGTGGAGCTGGCCGGGGCGGGCGGGGCTCCGCTGGGCGTGGGCAACTACACCGGGGGGAACTTCCGGCTGCACCCGGAGGCCGCCGGGGTGAACCTGATCTCCGACGGGCTCGGCGGCGGGGACGGCCCCGCCGAGTTCACCATCAGCACCCTGGAGCGCGACCCGGTCACCGGGCGGGTGAGCGCCCTGGACGTGGAGGTGACCGTGCACAGCGGGTCGCCGACCGGGCCGCGGATCGACATCCGGGCGCACTACGAGGCTTGAGGGAACTACCGGCCGCCCCACCCGGGGCGGCCGGTAACATCGCGCGCGGACTTTGGACTTGCTAGGAGGAAAAAGTGACCGCCCAGGTGGAGACGTTCGAGTTCCAGGCCGAGGTCCGGCAGCTCTTGCAGCTGATGATCCACTCGATCTACTCGAACAAGGACGCGTTCCTGCGCGAGCTGGTCTCCAACGCCTCGGACGCGCTGGACAAGCTGCGCCTCGAAGCGTTCCGGGACAAGGATCTCCAGGTCGACACCGACGACCTGCACATCGAGCTGGCCGTCGACAAGGACGCGCGGACGCTGACCGTGCGCGACAACGGCATCGGCATGACCCGCGACGACGTGGTGCGGCTGATCGGCACCATCGCCAAGTCGGGCACCGCGGAGTTCCTGCGGCAGGTGCGCGAGTCGCAGGACGCGGCGGGGGCGCAGGACCTGATCGGGCAGTTCGGGGTGGGGTTCTACGCCAGCTTCATGGTGGCCGACAAGGTCGAGCTGGTGACCCGCTACGCCGGGGAGACCGAGGGCACCCGGTGGGAGTCCGGCGGTGAGGGCACGTACACGATCGAGCCGGTGGCCGACGCCCCGCAGGGGACCTCGGTCACCCTGCACCTCAAGGCGGCCGACGCCGAGGAGCAGCTCACCGACTACACCGCGCCGTGGAAGCTGCGGGAGATCGTCAAGCGGTACTCGGACTTCATCACCTGGCCCATCCGGATGGAGACCACCAAGCCCGCGGTCGACGAAGACAGCGAGCCGACCACCGAGGTCGAGACGCTCAACTCGATGAAGGCCCTCTGGGCCCGCCCGCAGAGCGAGGTGACCGCCGAGGAGTACGCCGAGTTCTACCGCCACATCGCCAACGACTGGGCCGAGCCGCTCAAGACGGTCCAGATGTCGGCCGAGGGCACCTTCGAGTACCAGGCGCTGCTGTTCATCCCCTCGCACGCCCCGCTCGACCTGTTCATGCGCGACGCCCGCCGGGGCATCCAGCTCTACGTCAAGCGCGTCTTCATCATGGACGACTGCGAGTCGCTGATCCCCGAGTACCTGCGCTTCGTCAAGGGTGTCGTGGACGCGGCCGACCTGTCGCTGAACGTCTCCCGGGAGACGCTGCAGCAGGACCGGCAGATCCAGCTCATCCGCCGCCGCCTGGTCAAGAAGATCCTGTCCACGGTCAAGGACCTGCGCGGCGCGGACGCGGAGAAGTACAAGACCTTCTGGGCCGAGTTCGGCCGCGCGGTCAAGGAGGGCCTGGTCCAGGACACCGACAACCGCGACGCGATCCTGGAGATCTGCTCCTTCGACTCGACCCTCGACCCGGAGCAGCCCACCTCGCTGCGCGGGTACGTGGAGCGGATGAAGGAGGGCCAGCAGCACATCTACTACATGACCGGGGACTCGCGGTCGGTCATCGAGAACTCCCCGCACCTGGAGGCGTTCCGGGACAAGGGGTACGAGGTCCTGGTGCTGACCGACCCCATCGACGAGATGTGGGTCGACGCCGTCCCGGAGTACGACGGCAAGCAGTTCCAGTCCATCGCCAAGGGCCAGGTCGACCTGGACTCCGAGGAGGACGAGGACCGCAAGGCCGAGTACGCCGACTTCCTCGCCTGGATGTCGGAGTCGCTCAAGGACGCGGTGAAGGAGGTCCGCCTGTCCAAGCGCCTGACCACCTCCCCGGCCTGCGTGGTGGGCGACTCCGGTGACCTCGCCCCGAACCTGGAGAAGATGTACCGGGCGATGGGGCACGAGCTGCCCCAGGTCAAGCGCATCCTGGAGCTGAACCCCACCCACCCGCTGGTGGCGGGCCTGCGCGCCGCGCACGCCGACCGCCCGGAGGACGAGTCGCTGGCCGAGACCGCGTCGCTGCTGCACGACATGGCGGTGCTGGCCGAGGGCGGCGAGCTGGCCGACTCCGCCCGCTTCATCCGCCTGCTGGCCGGGCGGCTGGAGCGCTCGCTCTAGCCCCCGACCGGCACAGCGCACGACCAGGAGCCCCGGCACACCACAGCCGGGGCTCCTGGTCGTGCGGGTGGCATCCCGCGGTCGGACCGGCTACTGCTTGACCTTCAGGTCGATGGTGATGGGGTTTTCCTTGTCGACGACCAGGAAGTTGATGATTTCGGTGTCGACGAAGCAGTCGGCGAACTTCGGCAGCCGGTAGCTGCCCGTGAGGGTTCCGCCGACGGCCGGGTTGAAGTTCCCCGACGACTTCAGCTTGATTTCCACCGGGGCGGTGGTCTTGCAATTCGGCAGCGGAATGCCGATGTTGAAGTGCCCCACCTCGGTGATCTGGATGTCGAACTTCCCGGTCACGTCGACGGTGCCCGCGGCCAGCGTCCCGGTCAGCCCGCCGACCTGCGTGACCTTCACCTTGGCGTGGGTGTCCAGCACCCCCGCCAGCATGAAGTTGGTCCGCGTCTCCGGGAGCGCGATCGTCCCGCTCAGCGCGCCCCCCTGCAGGTCACCGCGCACGTCCGCCTGGCCGGGGCCCAGGGGGAGCGTGGCGCCCAACCCGGTCAGACCGGTCTGCCCGGTGGCGGTGTAGCTCAGCTCCACCGACTCGGCGCTGCTTGTCCCCGAGGTCACCAGCAGTGCCCCGACCGCCGCTGCCGCCGCCACCGCGACCCCGGCCGCCCGTGCTTTTCGCACCTGCATCCCATAACTCCCATCCATCTGGAAACTCCGGTGTTCCTAGGAGGACTGTAATCATTCCCGTGAGCCGATGGCAATCAATCCGGATGATTTTGTGGAGAGTGGAAGGCTTGACGGAATCCGGGTGTTGCCGGATGATAAAATGGGTCGGTGGATTCCAGGCGGGCCGGACGGTCCGAGCGTCAGTTGCCCCGGGGCAGGCACGGCCTGAGCCGGGAGGACATCGCCGCCTCCCAGCGGAGCAGGCTGGTCGCGGCCATCCTCGACGTGGTGGCCGTCAAGGGGTACCCGGCGACCACCGTCAACGACATCGTCGTGCGCGCGGAGGTCTCCCGGCGCACCTTCTACGAGCACTTCGACGGCAAGGAGGCCTGCTTCCTGGCCGCCTTCGAGGCCGCGGTGCTCGGCGTGGGGGTCTCGCTGCGCTCGGCGCTCGACCCGGTCGCCCGCGACGACTGGCAGGGGCGGGTCCGGCTGTCCTGGCGGGCGTTCCTCGCCGCCCTCGCCGAGCACCCCGCCGCGGCCTGGTCGCTCTACATCGAGACGCTGTGCGCGGGTCCCGCGCTGGTCGAGCGGACCACCGCGGTCAACCGGGGGTTCGCCGACATCTTCCGCGCCCTGCACCGCCGGGCCCGCGCGGCCGACCCGAGGGTGCGGGAGGTGGCGCCGGAGGTCTTCGACCTCTACGTCGGCGGCACCGCCGAGCGCATCCGCGACTGCCTGCACACCGCGGGCGCCGCGGCGCTGCCCCGCCTGGAGGACGTGTTCACCGACACGCTCATGGTCTTCTTCGAACCGCGCCCGGCTCCCTGAGGGGCCACCCGGCCGGGCGCAGCGCACCGGTCCGCCGCGGTGCCCGACGGGTGACCCGGGTGATAGAACGCCGGAGGTAAATTGCTCACGGCCCGGTCAGAAAAGGAACGGGAACTTTCCCGCGCTTGACACGACGTGGTTCCCCGCCGAATGCTGGCCGTATTGCAACGTCGGCAATCGGGGGGATTCGCGGTGTCCATTCGACCTCCGTTCGGCAGGGCCATCGAAATGCGAGGCCGCGATTACGCCGCGGTCGCCGCGCACGGCGAGGCCATTACCAATTCGGCGCTGCTGCGCGCGGTGGAATGGCCGGAGGCGGACCCCACCGGGGAACCGGTGCGCCCGCCGCGGCGGTTGGACGCGGAATTGCGCGCGCTGGTGCTGGAATCGGCGGTCACCCCGCGCTTCTCCTGGGAGCGGTTCCTCGACCGGCACCGCGCCGACGGCCCGGCCGAGCGGCTGCTCGCGCTGCTCAACCACCGCGCATTCCAGTTCAACTCGCGGGCGGCCTTCGGTGGCGGCGCCTCGCCGTGGCGGGCGCGGGTCGAGGCATGCGTGCGCGAGGGGCGGCGGCTGGAGGTCGTGCTCCCGGCGTTCTGCGTGATCGGCAACCCGGTGAAGCGGTTCGACCTCACCGCCGCCACCGCCGCCGAGGACGTCGCCCTGCTGCACCTGGCCAACCTGGCCGAGCTGCTCGGGCGGCTGCACGAGCCGGGCGCGGTCGTCCACATCATCTCCGACAGCACCTTCTACGGCTCGCCGTTCGGCGTGACCTCGGTGGAGGCGGTCAACTACGTCACCGAGCTGCGCGAGCGTATCCGGGAGCTGGGCCTGGGGCGGGTGCTGCGCCTGCACGACATGTCCGACGTGCTGCAACCGGTCGTCCCGCAGTTCCAGCGCCGCTTCGACGCCTGGTTCCGCGCCCTGCGCCTCGACCGGTGCGCCGACGGCATCACCGCCGACGAACACGACCGGTGGCTGACCAGCATGATGGCCAGCATCGACATCCGGAAGCTGGGCCTGTCCTACGCCGAGCTGCGCGCCACCTACCTCGACCGGGGGGAGCACTTCCACGGCATCCGGGAGCGCTCGCGCTGGGCGCTCAACGAGTACCGGGCGATGAAACTGGCCGCGACGGATCTGGAATGGGAAGAACTGGCGTTCCCGGGGGCCGTGCGCGCCACGATCCACACCAAGCCGATCCCGGTTCTGGGACTGCGCATTTTCCCCGAGTACAAGTTCAGCGCCCGGCTCCTGCCCTACCACGGCATCGGGGTGTTGAGCCGTTCGGTGAAGACCGGTCGGTACCGGATGGGGGTGCGGCCGGAGATGTTCGTGCACGGTCGCCAGGACATGCGCCGGGTTGTCGACGACCGCGGGATCACCAGTTTCTACCTGCACTGCCCGGAATGACGCCGACGATCTGGTACTGAGCTGTACCGGAACGGCGCCCGGTATCGGCCCGCGCCCCTCCACAGTGGACTCGGATGGACGAGGTTTCCACGGGGGGCGGGCGGGTATCCGGGACCGGACGGAGGTGAGGTCCCCAGATGATCGCGAGCGGAAGACGGGTTCGGGTCGAGTTCGACGCCGACCTCGCCCTGCTGCCGGTGGTGCGCGCCATGGCGGCCAACGTCGCGATGGTCGAGGACTTCACCATCGACGACATCAGCGACGTGCGGCTGGCCGTGGACGAGATGTGCTCCACGCTGATCACGCACGCCGTGCTGGGCAGCACCCTGGACTGCCAGATCGACACCCGGCCCGGCGGCCTCGCCGTCCGGGCCAGTGTGGACTCCCGCTCGTCCCACCCTTCGCGGGACACGATGAGCTGGGAGATCATGTCCGTGCTGGCCGACTCGGTGACCTCGGAAGTGCACGAGGGGCCTGCCGGGACAGCCAGGCTCACCATGTGCCTCACCAAGCGACGCGGGGAAGGTTGATGCCCACGACCGAGCGGACCAGGTCGAGCGAGTACGACCACCTGGCTCCCCTGTTCGTCGAACTGGCCGCGTGCACCGACCCCGGCCAGCGGGCGGTGCTGCGCGACAAGCTGGTCACCGGCCACCTGCCGCTGGCCGAGCACATCGCCGTCCGGTTCAGCAACCGCGGCCAGCCCACCGACGACCTGCGCCAGGTCGCGGTGGTCGGGGTGATCAACGCGGTGGACCGGTTCGACCCCGAGCGCGGCACCGACTTCCTGTCCTTCGCCATCCCCACCATCATGGGCGAGGTCCGCCGCTACTTCCGCGACAGCAGCTGGTCGATCCGGGTGCCGCGCAGGCTCAAGGAACTGCACCTGGAGATCAGCTCGGCCACCGGCGCGCTGTTCCAGCAGCTCGGCCGCGCCCCGTCGCCCTCGGAGCTGGCCCGGCACCTGGACCGGCCGGTGGAGGAGATCTACGAGGGCTTGGAGGTGGCCAACGCCTACCAGGCCATGTCGGTCGACGAGTCGCGCGAGGACGGGGAGAGCGAGAGCCCGCTGGTGCGCTCACTCGGCGCCGAGGACCCGGAACTGGCCAAGGTCGACTACCACGAGTCGCTGCGCCCGCTGGTCGCGGCGCTGCCGGAGCGGGAGCGGACGATCCTGACGCTGCGCTTCTACGGGAACATGACGCAGTCGCAGATCGCGGAGAAGGTCGGGCTGTCGCAGATGCACGTGTCGCGGCTGCTCTCGCAGACGCTCCAGCGGTTGCGCGGCAAGCTGGGGCCGGAGATGTAGCGCTCGATCAAGACCCGGTCTTTGTGTGATCAAGACCGGGTCTTTGTATTGGTGCGCCCGGCTGGGTGGATGTGCTTGGCCGGGGCCCCTACGGCGATCATGCGCCCAGTGTGACCGAGTGGGGCTGAAGAGATGCCCCACAGCCCGGGCAGGCTTGCACATGATCGCCACCCCCGGCCAAACACATCCACCCACCCGGGCAGTTGGGCAGCCGGGCTGGCGGTTTTCGGGGTGGCTGGTTGGCCGTCAAGCGCATCCGCCCACCCGGGCCTCTGCGTAGCTGGGTCAGCGGTTCCGCAGGTGGTCGGCGGCTGCGCCGGTGAGGTTCGGTGTGGCTGGTTGTTGCTGTGCCGGTAGGGGTTCGGGCGGCTGGTGGTCGGGTAGGCGGGTTGCGAAGCAGGTCCTACGGGGTTGTCGGGTTGAGGCGTTGCAGGACCGCTCGGGCGACCGCGTCGGTGCGGCGGAAGCCGGGGGCGTTGGTGTGGGGGCGGGAGAAGGCGCCCGCCGCCCGGATGCTGGTGTGCGGGCCCATGGCGATGCGCCTGGGGTTGGTCGTCCCGGTGGCGTCGACCAGGTCGCCGACCGAGCGGATGGTGATCCGGCCGGTGGTGCGACCACCGGTCAGTTCTTCCTCCACCAGTTCGCCCCGGTCGCGCAGGGCGGCGATCAGCGGGTCGGTGGCCCGGCGCACGCTCGGGGCGGGCAGCCGCGCCTCCACCAGGGCCGTGCCCACCTGCCGCCCTGGCACCGACGGGCTCCCGGCGACGAAGCGGCCGTTCTCCGGGCGCACCCACATGTCCGGTCCGACGAACGAGACCACACCAGCGCGGGACAGCGCCAGCAGTTGCCGCAGCCGCGGTCCTGGCGGGCCGCTGGCGAAGTAGCTGAAGAAGCCGAACCACCAGCCGTCCACGTCGTCGAT
Source organism: Actinokineospora sp. PR83 (assembly GCF_021056305.1). NCBI lineage: Bacteria > Bacillati > Actinomycetota > Actinomycetes > Pseudonocardiales > Pseudonocardiaceae > Actinokineospora > Actinokineospora sp. PR83. The sequence continues at coordinate 20,843 of NZ_JAJCXD010000015.1, read as the reverse complement.
CTGCGCGTCCGGGGTCAGCCTGCCCGACGCCACCACCCGCGAGAGCTGCCCGAAGCTGACCAGCAGGCCCAGGAACGCGCCCATGTCGGCGCTGAACTCCGGGTTCGCGCGGCGGGCGAGGTCGGTGGTGATGTGGGAGCGCAGGTGCTCGGTGAACGCCTCCCGGTCCGGGAAGGTCAAGCCTGCCAGCGGTTTGTCGAGCCCGTCCGGGTCGAACCTGTCCTCGGGGGCGGGCACCGCGGCCTCGACCAGCGCGCGCAGTTCGGGGCTGTCCCACTCCGCCGCCGCGTACGCCGCCTCGAACTCGGTGAACGGCAGGCCGGTCCGCTCGGCGTGGGCGGTGAACAGTTCGGTGTAGTAGGCCCAGCCGATGTCCTTGGCCATCAGCGGCCACAGGTCCCGGCGGAAGTCCAGCGGCTCCGGCCGCGCGGTCAGCTCCGCGATCGCCGCGTTGTCGAAGAAGCGGGGGAGCGCTGCGAACGGTGCCCGCAGCCGGTACTCCGGTTTCGCGCGGTAGGGCACGCCGCGCCGGGAACCGATGTGCAGGTGGGGTTCCTTGCCCGACGGGTGGTAGACCAGCGCGCCGCCCTCGGTCTCGTAGCGGCCGCCGCGGCCCTCGGTGACCAGCACCATCAGGTCGATGAAGGCCAGACCGAAGCCGCGCACCAGCACGTCCTCGCCGGGTTGCAGCGACGACAGGTCGATGTCGGAGGTGTAGGCGGGCGGGACGTAGCGCAGGTCGTGCTCGCGGGCGTACTCGGCCAGCGCCTGCTGCGCCGGGCTCGGGTCCACGTCCAGGTGCCCGATGGCCAGCACCACCATGTCCACCACCAGCGGCTCGGCGCGCTCGGCCAGCCGCACCGACTGCGGCCCGCCCGCATCGCCGGTGACGTCGACCGCGGTGTCCTCGTGCACCACCACCTCCACGGTGGGCGGCAGGTCGGCGAGCACACCGCGGAAGAACCAGTCCAGGTAGGCGCTCTGCAACCGGCGGGTGGGGAAGCGGGTCGGGGCGGCCTCGGCGAACTCCGCGCGCAGGTCCTCCGGGACGCCCTCCCCGCCCGCCGCGCGGATGCCCGCCGCCCATTCGGCCAGGGTCGGGCCAGGGCGCACCGGGCCCGCGCAGCGCACCGACTCGTCGAGGAACATGGTGACGTCCTCGGGCATGGAGTTCATCCACAGCAGCGGGGACTGCTCGTAGCGCCACACCCGGCCCGCGCCGGGCGGGTGCGGGTCGATCAGGTGCACGGTCAGGTGACCGGTGAACAGTTCCGGCGCGTTCGCCGCGATCCGCTCGACCAGCCCGACCCCGCTCGGCCCCGCGCCCACCACCGCGACGGACACCCGGTCGTCTGCTGCCACCGCGCCCCTCCGATCCGGTCCCCCACCGACAGTAGGTTTCCGGTCCGGCGGGCGAGGGGCCGCCCACCCAGTGGGACGGCCTCAGTGCACCCGTTCGACCATCCGCTGGGCCAGCCAGCCCGCCACCTCGGCCACCACCTCCTGGTCGACCGGTTCGGCGAGCTGCCTGCGGAAGTCCTCCCGCGACGGCACCCCGGGGTCCCGTCGCAGCAGGTGGGTGAGGTCCGGGACGCGCCGCACGGACACCTCCCCCGCCACCAGGTCCGCGATCACCGCCAGGTCGTCGGGGTCGACGGTGATGTCCTTCTCCCCGGTCAGCGCGAGCACCGGCACCCGCACCGCGGCCAGGTCGGCGCACGGGTCGTGGTGCACGAACTCGCGCAGCGACCGGTCCACCCTGGGGTCGCCCGCCTCGGCGCGCGCGACCTCCCTGGTGATCTGCTCCTGCGCGGTGCGCCGCAGCACCCGCAGCAGCAGCCGACTGCGCCGGGGCAGGTCGGCCGGGGTCCAGTGCCGCACGCTGTCGAGGAACGCCCGCTTGCCGCTGCGCGCCGGGCACGACAGCAGCACCAGCGCGTCGACCTCGTTCCGCGCGGCCAACCCGAGCGCGTGCAGCGCCCCCTCGCTGTGCCCGAGGAGCCCCACGCCGCGCACCTCGGGCCGCGCCGCCAGCGCCGCCAGCGCGGCGGACGCGACCTCGCGGTGGTCGTAGAACCCCATCGCGCGCCACCGGGCGTCCGTGGTCCCGGTGCGGTCGTAGCGGTAGGAGGCGATCCCGCGCGCGGCCAGCCCCCCGGCCACCGCGGGCCCCAACCCCAGCGCCCCCGCCCGCCGGTTCCCGTCGCGGTCGACCCGCCCGGCCCACAGCAGCAGCACGGCCGGGTGCGGGCCGTCCCCGTCCGGCAGCACCAGCGTGCCGGTCACCCCGCCGTCGTCCGGCAGGTCCACAGCCATCTCGATCTCGCGCATCCACCACATCCCAGTCCGAGTCCGACGGCGGTTGATCTTCCTCCCCCGCCGCCCGGCCACCCCTGTCCGGGTGGATCGCGGACCCGGGACGGGTGTTTCACCGCTCCCGCGGTCGGCGGCCGGTCAGTCGGCCAACCGGCCGAGCAGCCGCAGGGTCCGGTGCTGGGCCTCGGGGCCGCCCAGGTCGGTCCGGGTCACCACCACCTCGGTCGCCCCCGCCGCGAAGTAGTCCTCGATGCCCCGGGCGACCGCCTCCTCGTCGCCGATCAGCGCCAGCTCAGCCGCCCGCTCCGCTCCGCTGAGCGCCACCACCCGCCGGTAGGAGGGGATGGTGTCGTAGAAGGCCAGCGACTCCTCGGCGGCGGCGCGGACGGTGTCGCGGTCGTCGGTGACGACCGCGGGGACCAGCGCCACCACGCGCTGCGGCCGGGCCGCGGACCGGTGCAGGGTGGGGACGATCTCCTCGGCCAGGGCGCGCGGCCCGGCGAGGAACGGCAGGATCCCGTCGCCGAGTTCGCCGGTCGTGGCCAGGGCGCGCGGCCCCATGGCGGCGACCAGGACGTCCGGCGGTTCCGCGCCGGGCAGGGCCGTCGGCAGCGGGGAGCGGGCGGTCAGCGTCTCGCCTTCGTGGTCGACCCCGCCGGTGGTGAAGACGGTGCGCAGGACGGTCAGGTACTCGGCCAGGTGCCGCGCGGGCGCGTGGTGCGGCACCCCGAAGACGGGCTCGACCAGGGCCTTGGAGCTGAGCGCGACCCCGAGGGTGAACCGGCCGTGGGTGGCCGCCTGGGCGGTCTGCGCCGCGGCGGCCAGCGGGAGCGGGTGGCGGCCGTAGATGGGCACCGCCGAGGTCCCGACCCGGATCCCGGGCACCTCCCGGCCGACGATCCCGGCCAGGGCCACCGCGTCGTAGTCGAAGCGCTGCCCCAGCCAGACCGCGCCCACGCCCGCCGCCGCGGCGGCCCGCGCGAAGCCGACCACGTCGTCGACGAGGTTGCCCGTGCCGGACGCGGCGTGCAGGGACACGCCGATCTTCTTCGGTTCCGTTGTCATGGCGCCGGATTCTGCGACGCGACCGCGCGCCGGCGCGGGATCGGCCACAGGCTGGGACAGCGGGAATCAACACCCGGTCGAATCGGTTCCAGACGGGTTGCCGTGGTCGGCGGTGGCGGGTGAGCGGGCGGCGGTGTGGGTGCCTGCCGGGTGCGGTCAGCCCGCCCACCGCTCCTCGGCCATCAGGCCCGGGCGGGATCGGGCCACCGCCCGCTCGTTCTCCGGGGTGAACACCTCGGTGCGCTGCTGTGCAGCCCGGCGCTCCGCGTCGGCGAAGACCAGTTGGGTGTTGACGGCGGCTCCGACCCGGTACCCGGCGCTGGCCGCGTTCACGACCTGTTCGGCCGGGCCGGTGATGTTGCCCGCCGCCCACACGCCCGGCACGCTGGTCGCCCCCATGGCGTCGACCGCGACGAACGGGCCGAACGGGGTCTCGGCCATCTTCGCGCCGAGCGCGGACAGCAGGGTGTCGCGGGGGACCATGCGGGGCGGCACGACAAAAGTGGACCGGGGGAAGAAGTTCCCGTCGGTGAGCCGCACACCGGTCAGCCGGTCCTCGGCGACCTCCAGCCGTTCGATGTTCCCGCGCACGACGCAGATGCCCGCCGCCCGGAGCAACTGCCACTCCGCGTCGGGCACCGCGTTCTCGTCCACACCGTCGAGGAACACGGTGACGTCCTCCGAGAGCTGGCGGAACAGCAGCGCCTGGTGCACCCCGCCCGCCTTGGGGTAGAGGACGCCGATCGGCTGGTCGCGCACCTCCCACCCGTGGCAGTACGGGCAGTGCAGCACGTCCTTGCCCCACTGCTCGGCGACGCCGGGGACATCGGGCAACTCGTCGACGAGACCGGTGGCCACGACCAGCCGCCGCGCGTGGACCCGCTGCCCGGCGGCGAGGGTCAGGTCGAACTCGTGCTCGTTGTCGGGGACGACTTCGGTGACCTCGTCGGAGATGACGTGCACGCCGTAGGCCGATACCTCCTGCCGCACCGCCGCGAGGAATTCGGCGGGTGGCATCCCGTCGCGTGAGGGGTAGCCGTGCATGTGGCCCGCGGGTGCGTTGCGCGGCTTGCCCGCGTCGATCACCAGGACGGAGCGGCGCGCGCGTCCCAGCACCAGCGCTGCCGACAGACCGGCTGTGCCGCCGCCCACGACCACGGCCTCGTAGCTGTTCTCGATCTGCATGGGTGACTCCTCGGTCCGACCAGTGGTGTGCTGCCGACACTCCGCCGGGTCCGGTTGAACGGCAAGTTTCTTTGCTCAATCAGCAAATCGTGGAGCACTCCCAGCGGGTGAACCCGACCCGTAAAACGAGTGGCACTCACCCTGGGTCGACCCCTGGCACCCCTAGTCGAATAATGTCATTATCTGACTCATGAGAACCTCTCGCCTCACCCTCACGGCGACCCTGCTGGCCGTGGGCCTCAGCGCGCTGCCCGCCGCCCAGGCCAGTGCCGCCACCGGGGCCTCCGGTCCGTCCATCCCGTTCGGCACCCCCCTCTTCCAGAAAAGCCAACTGGGCTTGTCCGCCGACACGGGGGTGATCGTCGGCGATGTCGATTCGCGGGTCGTGTTGTGGAAGGACGGTCAGACGAAGGTCCTGACGGGGGTCGGGGGACAGGCGAACGGGATCAACGCGAGCGGGTCGTTCACCGGGTCCACCTTCGTGGGCACCGGGGACTACGCGCAGTCCCGTGCGATCGTGTGGGACGGCGAGGGGACACCGACCGACATCACGCCCGCGGGGGCCTCCAGGGCCATCGGGCGGGCCATCGCCGACGACGGCACCGTCCTGCTGACCTACAACGTGGGCGCAGGCCCCTCGCAGTACGGGGTCCTGCGCGGCGGGGCGCTCACGCCGTTGCCGCTGGGGGAGAAGGGGCGGGCCGTCGCGATGAACAACAGCGGGGAGACCATCGCGGTCACCTACCCCGGCTGGGTCGCCACCGCGACGAAGTGCACCGCCGCGGGGGTCTGCGCCGCGCTGCCCACCCCGTCGGGCACGCTGCGCTCGGAGGTGACCGCCATCAACGATTCGGGCGACGCGGTGGGGTGGGCCGAGGTGCAGACCAGCCCGTCGACCCGCGACATCCTCGCCCTGCTGTGGAGCGACAACGGGGCGACGGTGCTGCCCGCCCTGGCCGGGGAGACCGGCGCGACCGCGACGAGGATCAGCGACGCGGGCCTCGTCGGCGGCCGGTCCGGCGGCACGGCCGTGGTGTGGCGGGACGGTGCCGCGGTGGAGTTGGCGCCGGGCACCCCGCACGCGACCTACGAGCTGGGCATCTCCGGGATCAACAGCGCGGGCGAGGTCGTGGGCACGGTCGTCGACACGCGCGACGGCACCCGCAAGAGCAACGGCTTCCTCTGGAAGGACGGGAGGCTGACCATCCTCGACGGCGCCTTCCCGCTCCCCTTCTCCGGGGTCAGCGGCATCACCGAGGGCGGCCTCATCCTCGGGGTCAGCTTCGCCTCCAAGTTCAACCCCCTGTACCCCGAGATCTACCTCGCCACCACCTGGCGGGCCAAGCGCTAGGCCGTGTCCTCAAAGCCCGGGGTTTTGCTGGTGTGCCCGGCTGGGTGGATGGGCAGCCGGGCTGGCGGTTTTCAGGTGGTCGGCTTTGAGGACAGGCCCTAGGCGGGCTCCTTGCCCGCGGTAATGTCGGCGCACAGGGCCAAGAGGTCCTGCTCGTCGAGGACCAGGTATTCCTGTCCGTCCGCCGAGCGGGCCGAGCCGTCGGTCTTGGCGGTGTGGAAGTGGCGTTGGTCGGCGGGGACGTCGGCGATCCTCGCGGCGGTCCGGGGGAGTCGGGGACCGGTCAGGTCGGCGTCGAGCGTGACGTGGGAGCCGAGGGCGGCAAGGACGAGGCGGAGCTTGGTCGGGTCGGCGAGGGTGTCGGGGGTCAGCAACTCGTCGACGACGGCCTGGAGGAGTTGTTGTTGGCGGTCGATGCGGTCGAGGTCGCCCCGGTCGAGGCCGTGGCGCTGGCGGACCCAGGTCAGCGCGTCCTCGCCCGCGATCGTGATCCGGCCCTGGGCGAAGGTGGTGCCGGTGCGGGGGTCGGTGGTCTCGACCGGGTTCTGCACGGTCACCCCGCCCAGGTGGGTGGTGATCTCGCGGACGGCGGTGAAGTCGACCAGCACCACGTGGTCGAGGCGCCAGCCGGTCAGCCCCTCCACCAGCCCGGCCGTCATCGGCACCCCGCCGTAGGCCAGGGACGCGTTGGCCTTGGCCGCGCCGTGGCCGGGCAGCGGAACCCAGGAGTCGCGGGGGATGGAGACCACGTCGATGCGGCTGTCGTCGGCCGCGACGCGCAGGACCATGATCGTGTCGGCGCGCCTGCCGGTGATGCCCGACCCGGCGTCCTCGCCGGTGCGCTCGTCGCTGCCGATGAGCAGGATCGTCAGCGGGTCGCCCGGTTCCTCGGCGGGGCGGTCGGTCAGGCCGGAGAGGGTGTCGCCGGGGAGGGTGGCGACGCCGTCGGTGAACGCCGAGCTGACCGCCCAGCCGACGCCGAGGCCCGCCACGACCGCCACCGCCGCCACGGCGACCAGCAGCCGGGCGAACACGGTCACCGCGCGCAGTCTCATACGGGTCAGTGTGCGTCACCCGCACGGGCTAAGCCAAGACATGACTTCATCAGGTGGAACACCGGTGACCGCCACCGCGCCTCACCCGTTCGGCGGACAGGCCCGCCATGTGCCACCACCACGTGGAGTGAGCACTCCCAAGGCGTCCCAAAATAACAACAGTGCTTATACAAGTGCTGTTACGATCGCCGCGTGCAAGATCCAACCGAACACAGCCGCTGGCGACCGCTGCGCCTGCTCCAGGCCGCCATGGACGACGACATCGCCCGCCTCTACGCCGACCGGGGCGTCGCCGGGCTCAAGCCCAGCTTCGTGATGGAGCTGATCCGGCTGCACGCGCGCGGCCCGATGACCATCACCGAACTCGCCGAGTCCGTCGAGCGCACGCACTCGGCCATGAGCCAGAAGGTCAAGGCCATGCGCGCGGCCGGGCTCGTGCGCACCACGACCGGGGCCGACGCGCGCAGCAAGAGGATCACCCTGACCGCCAAGGCGCGGCGGGAGGTGGGCGCGCTCGCGGCGGAGTGGCGGGCCACCGAGGCCGCCGTCGCCGAGCTGGAGGCGGAGATCCCCTACCCGCTGAGCCGGGTCGTGGTCGACATCGAGGCGGCGCTGGCCCGGCGCAGCTTCCACGACCGCATCGCCGAGAAGCTCGAGCAGGACCCGGAGTGGGGTTGACGGTCGACCTCGGCCCGCTGCGCGCGTCGAAGCCGTTCCGCAGGCTGTGGGTCGGCCGGGCGTTCGCCGGGTTGGGGTCGCAGCTCACGCTCGTCGCGGTGCTCCACCAGGTCTGGCAGGCCACCGGGTCGACGCTGTGGACCGGTGCGGTGGGCTTGGCGCAGGCGGTCCCGCTGATCGGGCTGGGGATGTTCGCCGGGGCACTGGTCGACCGGGTGGACCGCCGCAAGTTCTACCTGGTGACCCTGACCGGGCAGGCTGCGTGCTCGGTGCTGCTCGCGGTGCAGGCGTTCCTCGACGTGCCGGTGGTCGTCGTGCTGGCCCTCGTGGCGGTGCAGTCGTGCTTCGTCGCGGGCGGTGGACCGGCCGCGCGGACGTTCGCGCCGCGACTGCTGCCCGCCGACCAGCTCGCCGCCGGGCTGGCGCTGCAACGGATCTCGTTCCAGGGCGCGATGTTGCTCGGCCCGGCCCTCGGCGGGCTGCTGGGGTGGGTCGGCGTCGGGGGCTGCTACCTGGTGGACGTGGCCACCTTCGGGATCGCCTTCCTCGGCGCCTTCGGGCTGCCCGCCATGCTGCCCGGCGGCGAACCCGCCCGGCCCGGGGTGCGCGGGGTGCTCGACGGGCTGCGGTTCCTGCTCGGGCACGCGACCGTGCGCGGTGCGCTGCTCACCGACCTCGCCACCATGGTGCTGTCCATGCCGATCAGCCTGTTCCCGCTGGTCAACGCGGAGCGCTTCGGCGACGACCCGCGTACGCTGGGGCTGTTCCTGTCCGCGGTCGCGGTCGGCGGGGTGGTCGCGTCGGTGTTCTCCGGGACCTTCACCCGGCTGCCGCGCCAGGGCGTGGTCATGCTCGCCGGGTCATCGGCGTGGGGGGTGGCGATGGTCCTGTTCGGGTTCGCGGCGAACCCGTGGCTCGCGCTCGGCGCCCTGGTGCTGGCGGGCGCCGCCGACACCGTGTCGGTGGTGTCGCGCGGGGCGATCGTGCAGCTCAACACCCCGGACGAGCTGATGGGCCGGGTCGCCGCCGCCGAGGTGGTCGTCGGGCAGGCCGGGCCGGACGTGGGCAACCTGCGCGCCGGGCTGGTCGCGCACGCCACCTCCGGGACGGCCGCGCTGGTCAGCGGCGGGGTGCTGTGCGTGGCCGTGGTGGCCGCCGTGGCCGCGTTCACCCCCGGGTTGCGCAAGCACGCCTACTCGCCGTCTTCCTCCTCCGGGGGCGGGGCCTGACGGCGGGCGACGACGACCAGCAGCGCGATGATCAGCACCGGGCCTGCGAAGACGGCGATCTCGTCCCAGCCGCCCTGGTGCATCAGGATCACCGGCAGGTCCTCGGCCAGGTGCACCGTCACACCCCCGAGACCAGCGCGATGCCGACCGCGGTGTACCCGACCATCAGCGCGAGCACCGGGTACTGGCCCACCCGCTCGTACCCCGGCCGCAGGTCGCGCAGCGACTGGTCGTGCGCGGAGGTGACCGCCAGGACGTGCCCGAGCACGATCCCGCCGACCTGCACCGCCGCGATCAGCCCCGCCGACAGCAGCGTGTAGTCCACCGCGCCACCGGACCAGGCCGTCCACCCGCGCTGGCCCTCGAACACCGCGAACGAGAAGTAGTGCGCCACCGTGTACCCGACCATGATCGGCACCAGCGTGTGCGCGAACGCGTCGTAGGGCGCCACCGACCGGCGCAGGTACGGCCGGGTCAGCCGGATCGCCCCCGCGTAGGCCAGCGCCGTCGCCGCGACGGCCACCACCAACCCGAGCGTGCCCACCGCGGCAGACGCCCCGACAGCCTCTTGTGTCGATGTCCCCTGTATGGATGTCCACACTGGAAGCCGTGTCACCCCGTCGAACACCGTGGAACCCAGCACCAGCAACACGAACGGCGTCAGCCCGCTGCGCGCCTGGAGCGCCACCAGGCCGTCGAGCGGGTTGCGCAGCACCAGCGCGCCGTCCGCGCGCCGACCCAGCGGCGACAGCGCGGCCACCAGCACCGAGTACAGCTCGAACCCGTCGCCCCGGTCGAACCACCCCGGCCCGAACACCGCGCCCGCCACCACGTGCACGACCGCGTAGACCGTCACGAACGCCGCCACGACCCGCACCGAGTCGGAGAACCCGGAAGCCAGTTCCAGCCACAGGAAAGCGAACAGGCTCACCACGGCGGGCCAGTGCCCCACCGCGGGCAGTTCCCGCCGCGGCACCAGTCGACCCAGCCCGGCCGCGAGCGTCCGCAGCGGGTTCGCCAGCCGCCACACCGGGCCGAACAGCAGCGACACCGGCACCAGCCCGACCCAGAACCAGACGTAGAACCACGCGGGCGCCGGGTTGTGCTCCACATCGGACGGACCGGACCAGGCCACTGCCAGGAACCCGGCCAGCAGCAGCACTCCCACGACCTTGAGCGCCACCCGCGGCACCGGCAGCCGCACCGGCCTGCCGCCCTCGGCGCCGCGCAGTCGCGGTCGGGTCCACAGCGCGGTCAGCGCCAGGAACGACACCAGCACCGCCGCCGCTCCCGCGTTGAGCGCCAGCCACAGCGGCACCGGCAGGTCGGACCGGCCGCCGAGGCCGTGCGCGAGGATCACCCGGAGACGCGCAGCGAGGTCACCGCCGCGCCGCTGTGGTGCAGTTCCACCTCGAACACGCCGGTGGCGTCGGCGGTGAACGAGACCGAGCCGGGCTGCCCGGCGATCAGGTCGGTGGCCTTGTCGTAGCCGTGCACGTGCAGTTCGTCGTCCACGTCCGAGGTGACCTCGATGCGGACGGTGTCACCGGGGTGCGCGTCGACCCGCTCCGGGCCTGCGACCCGTTCGCCCGCGCGGACGGTGAACCGGGCGACCTGCTCGGTCGGGCCGGGCGCCGGTGCGGTCGAGCAGCTCGCGACCAGCGCGAGCAGGGCCGCCGCCACCAGGGGGTTGCGCATCGTCGCGCGTCCTTTCCGCCGGAATCCAGGTCTTGCCGCCCGGTCGGGACGGCCCTAAGGTGTGATCCAAAGTAACAGTTACTTTGATTCACTGCTACTGCTGGTCCGGCTCGGATTCCCTTCGGCGAGGAAGGCGACATGGTGGTGTTGGCGCAGGAGGGGAGCCCCCCGGCGGGCGGGGCCGAGTTCGGCCAGATCGTTCTCGCGGCACTCATGTTCGCGGTGGTCTTCCTGCCGCTGGCCGTGTTCGTCATCCGGGAACGGGCGGGCAAGCGCACGGTGATCGGCCGGGTCGCGGACTGGATGGGCCGGATCGGCGGCATGCCGCGGTGGGCGGCCATGCCGATGCTGGTGGCCGGGCTCTCCGGCCTCGCCGCGCTCATCGGCGTCTACTGGGACGTCCCCATCCACATGGAACTGGGCCGCGACGAGGGGCCGCTGGCCAACCCCTCGCACTACCCCATCTACTTCGGGCTGATGGGCATCTTCGCCAGCGGCGTGCTCAGCGCCGCGCTCGCCAAGGACGACCTGCCCGCCCGCACCTTCAGGATCGGCCCGCACTGGCGCGCCCCGATGGGCAGCATCCAGATGATGGGCACCGGCCTGGTCGGCGTCGCGGGCTTCCCGCTCGACGACGTGTGGCACCGACTGTTCGGCCAGGACGTCACCGAGTGGGGACCGACCCACGTGCTCATGATCGGCGGCGGCATCGGCGTGGTGATCGGCATCCAGCTCCTGCTCGCCGAAGCCCGCCAGGTCGGCGCGACCGGGCTCGCGGTGCGCGTCCAGGGGCCGGTGCTCGCGGGCGCGTGGACCATGGGCGCCTCGGCGTTCCTGATGGAGTTCGACCTCGGCGTGCCGCAGTTCCCGATGCTCGCCCAGGTGGTCCTGGTCGGCCTGATCGGCTCGTGGACGCTGGTGTTCGCCCGCCTGTCGTGGGGGCCGGGCGGCACGCTGTTCGTGCTCGCGGTGTTCCTGCTGACCCGGGCGCTGTTCGCCGTCCTGCCCGCGGTGGACGGCCTGCACGTGGCCTCGCTGCTGCCCTACGTCGCCGAGGCCGTGGTGATCGAGGTGGTGGCGCTGCTGGTCGGAACCGGGCACGGGTGGCGGTTCCCGGTCGTGGCGGGCTTGGCCTCGGGCGCCGTCGGCCTGCTGGGGGAGTACCAGTTCAGCCAGTGGCTCATGCCGAACCCGTGGCCCGCCGCGCACCTGCCGCTGTTCCTGGTGTTCGGCGCGCTGGCGAGCGTGGGCGGCGCCCTGGTCGGCGCCTGGCAGCACCGGCGGGTCGAAGACGTCGCCGCGCTGCGCGAGCGGCCCACCCCGGCCGAGCCGTTCCGCACCCGCCACCTCGGCGGGCTGGTCGGCGCGCTGCTGGTCACCGGCCTGATGGCGGCCGTCGTCGTCCCCGCCGACCCGCCGCCGGGCCTGTCCGCGGACATCGCGCTCAGCGAGTCCCCGCGGGGGCAGGAGATCTCCAACCCGCACGGCGGTGGCGTCCCGCGCTGGGTCAACGCCACGGTGACCATCTCCGACCCGGAACTGGCCGACGACGCGATCTGGCTCAACGGCTTCGCCTGGCAGGGCGGCGACTTCTACACCGCGCCGCTGGTCGAGGTCGCCGACGGCGTCTACCGCACCGCCGAGCCGCTGCCCGCCTTCGGCCAGTGGAAGTCCGGCATCCGCCTGCACGCGGCCAACCGGGTCATGACCCTGGCCCCGGTCTACGCCCCGGCCGACCCGGCGGCGAACGCGCCGGAGATCTCGGCGGTCTCCGGGCCGCGCGACTTCATCTCCGAGATCTCGTTCCTGCAGCGCGAGCGCAAGACCGACACCCCGCTCGTGCTCTGGACGATCGGCTACCTGCTCGTCGGCGGGGTCTTCGCGGGCATGTGGGCGTTCTTCGCCTGGCTCTACACCGCGGCCGCCGCGGGCAAGCCGACCGCGCGCCGCAAGGTCTCCGCGCTGCCCTGACCGGGGGCCGCCGTCCTCACCCGCGCTGCGACCACCCGGTCCGCCACCGATTCGAGATCGAGGCCGACTCGCCTAACCGAACGACGCTCAAGGCTGTTCAGATTCCCGTTGAACACGGGTAACGTCCCAGCCAGGCCCCGGCCGTTCGCGGTCGGGGCCGCGTCGGTTCCGAGCTGTGCGAGGTCCCGGGAGGACATCGTGTTTCATCCCGTTCTCGGCTGGGCATATGGGTACCGGACGGCCTGGCGCGAAGGTGGTGTGGTGATGGACCCCAGCCGACTGACATGGCACGAGCAGCGAGTGCTCTCCGAGATCGAACGGCGCCTCGACCAGGAAGACCCGGACATGGTCTCGGCGTTCCGCGCCGAACCGGTGGACGGGACCGTGCCGGGACCCGGCAGGCTCTCCCTCGCCGGGATCGCCGTGCTCGCCGCCGTGGTCGGCCTGCTCGTCTCCGCGCCGCTGGTCGTCTTCTGCGGCATGATCGCCGCCGTTGCCGTGCTGCTGGTCGACGCGCCGAAGCCCGGCCCGGGCCCCGAAGTGCGCGAAGGTGGACTCCCGGGGGCGCTGCCCCCGGTGTAGAGCGCACGGCCCCCGGCGCCGGGGAAGCGCCGGGGACCGTGTTCTTCTGTCTTCTGTTCCCTACCCGCCCGAGGTCAGAGGGTCGGCGGGGCGTAGAGCAGGCGGTTCGGCGAACCCGAACCCGGGTTGGTGACCTTGCCGGTGGTGGCCTGCGAGGTCAGGTAGGACGCCACGGTCGCCGGGCTGGCGCTGGGGTTGGTGGCCAGGTAGCGCGCCACCACGCCGACCACGTGCGGGGTCGCCATCGAGGTGCCGCTGATGGTGTTCGTGGCGGTGTCGCTGGTGTTCCAGGACGACAGGATGCCCGAACCCGGCGCGAAGATGTCCACGACCGAACCGTAGTTCGAGTAGCTCGCCCGCGCGTCGGTCCGCTCGGTGGCACCCACGGTGATCGCCTCGGTCACCCGGGCGGGCGAGGTCGAGCCCGCCGAGGTCGAGCTGTTGCCCGCCGCCACGCCGTAGGTCACGCCCGAGGCGATCGAGCGGCGCACCGCCGCGTCGAGGGTGGTGGACGCGCCACCGCCCAGGCTCATGTTGGCCGCCGCGGGCTTCACCGCGTTCGCCGTCACCCAGTCGATGCCCGCGATGACGCCCGCGGTGGTGCCGGAGCCGTTGTTGTCCAGCACCCGCACGCCGATGACCGTGGCGCCCTTGGCCACGCCGTAGGTCGACCCGGCGATCGTGCCCGCCACGTGCGTGCCGTGGCCGTTGCCGTCCTGGGCCACCGCGTCGTTCTGCACGAAGTCGTAGCCGTTGCGCGCCCGGCCGCCAAACTGCGAGTGGCTGATCCGCAGACCGGTGTCGATGACGTAGACGTTCACCCCCGCGCCGGTGCTGGCGTAGGTGTAGCGCGCGTCCAGCGGCAGGTTGCGCTGGTCGATGCGGTCCAGGCCCCACGGCGGGTTGGTCTGCGTGGCGTCGGCGTGCACGACCTGGTCGGCCTCGACCGAGGCGACCGACGGGTCGGCGGCCAGCCGCTTCGCCTGCTTCTCCGACATCTTCGCCGAGAAGCCGTGCAGCGCCGACCGGTACACCCGGTCCACGGTGCCGCCGAAGGACTTGGTGAGCGAGTCCGCGCTCGCGGCGCTGAGGCCGGCGGTGTCCTTGAGGGTGACGATGTAGCTGCCGGGAACCGCCCTCGCGGAGTCCGCGGCCAGCACGGTGCCCTCGGCAGCCGCCTGGGCCGGGGTGGCCACGAGGCCCAGCGCGACGGTGGCCGCGCCGAGCCCGGCGAACAGGCTGAACTTGCGCATACGTGTCTTCCGTTCTTCGCAGGGAATGGCGGCGGGCAGGGAGTCGCCACCGCGGACGACATTAAGCGCGCACCCCCGGCCGCGGCATCGGCCAGAAGTGGGACGGCCGCTCACCTGCGAGAACACGCTGCGAATATGGCAATGACTGGGAATGGGCAATACTGGCAACTGTGGTGCGCGGAAACCGGACGTGTCAGCCGTTCAATTTCCGGAAACCATTTCATCACCTCTGGCGAAAACGCCACCCACCCGGGGCGATTGCTTTGCCGCAGTGTTTCCGGCTCGTGGCCCGCTGGCGGTGCCCCACCCGGGTGGGGCGGGGTCCGCGCCGCCCGGCACACTTGTCCCGATTGGTCCGATCGGGTGGTCGTCGATGATCGCCGCTCACCCGTCGGTGCCCGCGCCCATGCTCGGTGTGGACCGGCTTCGGGCACGTTCCCTGGGAGGACTCGACAGATGACCACGCCGTACGGCCAGGACCCGCGCAGCGGCGGCCACCACCCCGACCCCGGCACCGGCGGCGTCCCGACCTGGGGCCCGGGGACCGGCGGCCAACCCGTGCAGCATCCCGGGTCGTACCCGGCGACCGGCGGTCAGCCCGCGCTGAACCCGCCCCCGCTGCCGGAGGCCAAGCGCGGCCGCGGCGCGCTCATCGGCCTCGGCGCGGCGACCGCGGTGGCGCTGGCCGCGGCGGCCGTGTTCGTGTTCCTGTGGCTGGGCGCCAAGGGCGAACGCGACGACCTCGACACCAAGTACCAGCAGCAGAGCTCGGCGCTGACCTCCGCGCAGGACGGCAGGAAGAAGGCCGAGGCGGACCTGGCCTCGGCCAAGGAGGACGCCGACAAGGCGCGCAGCGCGCAGCGCAAGGCCGAGAGCGACGCCTCGGCCGCCGACAAGTGCCGCACCGCCGCCCGCGCCTTCGTCGCCGCGGCCCAGGGCACCGACGAGGCCAAGGTCAACCAGACCGCCGACGACATGGTCGCCGCCTGCTGACCCACCCCCACCGCTGCGACGTCGGCCCCGCCCGGTTCCCCCGGCCGGGGCCGACGCCGTTCCGGGTCCTCTGAGGAGCGGCACCGGGGCAGACCTGTCCGGGTGATCGTCAGGGGCGCCGCGGCGGTCCAGGATGGCCGGGACGCCGTCGACGAAGGAGTGCCGCGATGACCGAACCGCTCACGCTCGACCCGGCCACCACCGCCATCGTCCTGATCGAGTTCCAGAACGACTTCACCACCGAGGGCGGCGTCCTGCACGACGCCGTCGCCGAGGTCATGGCCGAAACCGGCACGGTGCCCAACACCGTCGCCCTGGTCGCGGCGGCCCGCGCCGCCGGGGCGACCATCATGCACGCCCCGATCTCCTTCGCGGCCGGCTACCACGAGATCTCCCGCCACCCGTACGGCATTCTCAAGGGCGTCGTCGACGGCGGCGCGTTCGTCCAGGGCGGGTGGGGCGCCGCGATCGTCGACGACCTCGCGCCGCAGGAGGGCGACATCGTGGTCGAGGGCAAGCGCGGGCTCGACACCTTCGCCAGCACCAACCTCGACTTCATCCTGCGCAGCAAGGGGATCACCACCATCGCGCTCGGCGGGTTCCTCACCAACTGCTGCGTGGAATCCACCATGCGCACCGGCTACGAGAACGGCTACCGGGTGATCACCCTGACCGACTGCCTGGCCGCCACCTCCCGGGCCGAGCACGACAACGCCATCACCCACGACTACCCGATGTTCTCGCTGCCGGTCACCTCCACCGAGGTCATCGCCGCCCTGTCCTGACCGCCGCGACCCGACCGGGGGCGGTCGGGCGCACCGGTCAGGTCGGCCAGCAGGGCCGCCTTGACCGCCGCGCGGCTCGCCGCGACCAGGGTGAAACCCGCCTCGCGCACCAACCGCTGGCCGTGGCCGCCCGTGGTGACCCCGCGACCGCCCTCGGCCACGACCACTGCGCCCGCCGCCCGGTAGGCCAGGGCGGAACCCGCGGCCCGGGCGGCGAGCAGCGCGTCGACGTTCCCGAGGCCCGCGTCCAGGTCGGCCCGCACGGTGTCGACGCGCTCGCGCACCGCCGCCGCGGCTGCGGACTGGTCGAGGTCGTCGAGCAGGGTGGCGCAGCGGCGCGCGACTCCGAGCGCGAGGCAGCCGTTGAGGCGGGAGCCGAAGGTCTGCACGGCGCGGAAGTCCTGGAGGCCGACCGTCGAGAGCACGCGGTCGGCAGGCACCCGCAGGCCGTCGAAGACCAGTCGGGCGGTGTTCGTCGCCTGGGCGGCGACCAGGTCGAACGGCCGCGCGGTCAGACCCGGCGCGGCCTTCGCGTCGACCAGGGCGTTGACGACCGAGTCGCCGTGCACACCGGAGACCTGCAGGACGTCGACGGTGCCCCAGCCGCTGACGAACGGCCCGTCGCCGGTGAACGCCCACCCGCCGTCCACGGGCTCGGCGCGCAGCCGGGGCGGGTCGGCGAGGGCGCCCGCGAACGCCACCCCGCCCTTGACTCGGCCCGCCACGGCCGCGTCGAGGAACCGCTCCCGCAGCCCGGTGTTGTCCGACCCCGCGAGGCCCATGACCACGCCGTGGTGCTGCACCCAGGTGAACGTCGTCGCCAGGCACCCGCCCGCGAGCACCTCCAACGCCTCGCCCATCGCGCCCAGGTCGACGTCCTGCCGGGCGGCCACGCCGTAGAAGCCCTCGGCGGCCAGGACCCGCCAGTGGCTCTCCGGGACGACCCCGGTCCGGTCCACCCGGTCCGCGTCCGGGAACAGCACGGTCTCAGCGATCCACTGGGCGCGGTCCACGAGGTCAGTCATTTACTTAGGCTAGCCTAACTCGCGGTGGGTGGGCGTGGGTTCGGCCGCACCGCCGCCATCGCCCGCTCAGGCGGCGCGGTGCTTGCCCGCCGGGCGCAGGTGGCGGCCGGTGCGCGGGGCGCCGGGCTCAGTGCGGTCGGGCTCGCCAGGGTCGTCGAGGAGGCGGACGGTGTCCTCGTGGTCGCCGGTGGCCAGGTCGCCGGGGACCGGGTCGCGCTCGATGCGGCGGATGGCGATCAGCAGGATCAACCCGGCGACGATCAGCCCGTGGCCGAGCACCCGGGGGAGCGGGGCGGAGCCGGTGATCAGGTCGTGCGCGGAGTAGCCGAGCAGCACCACCACGAACCCCGACAGCACCGGCACCATCCCGATGGCGTTGCGCGGTCGCCAGGCGACCCAGTAGAAGCCGATGCCCAGGGCCAGGTTCCACGCCGTGCTCTCGTTGAACAGGTGCAGCGCCAGCGAGGAGTCGGGGTGCCCGCCGTGCGCGGCGGCGTCGGTGCCGAAGATCTGCGCCAGCCCCAACCCGAGCTGCGCCACGGCGACGAGCCCCAGCAGGAACCGCGGCACCAGCCCCGGTGTGCGGGCCGGGGTCGGCGCGTTCTCCAGGATCAGGTCGGTCAGGTCCGGAACCCGAGCGGCGGGCCGCACTCGCAGCAGCCGGGCACCCGCGCCCGCCCGGGCCCACCAGTGCAGGCAGGCGGTGCAGCCGTCGAGGTGCTCGTCGGTCCGCTCGGCGGCGACCGGTTCGGCCTCACCGTCGAGCCGGGCCGAGAGCGCTTCACGGCACGTCACACAGTCCATACCCGTATTGTCGCCCAACCGGCGGACAAAGTTCCCCTTGCGTCGTCGGTTACCCTCGGGCCTTGTGCGAGCCGAGGACGACGACATCACCGCGTGGGCGCTGGCCGCGGGCCGGGGTGACCGCCGGGCGCTGGAGCGGTTCGTCCGCGCCACCCAGCGCGATGTGTGGCAGTTCACCGCCCACCTCGCCACCGTCGACCTCGCCGACGACCTGACGCAGGAGACGTACCTGCGCGCCCTGCCCAGCCTCCCGCGCTTCGCGGCCCGCTCCACCGCCCGCACCTGGCTGCTGTCCATCGCCCGCCGGGTCGTGGTCGACAGCGTCCGCACGGCCATGTCCCGCCCCCGCCGCGCCGCCGCGGAGGACTGGGTGGCGGCGGTGGAACAGCGCCAGGCCCGCCACCACGAGAACTCCTCCGGCTTCGAGGACATGGTCGAGGTCCAGGTCCTCCTCGACGCCCTCACCCCGGAACGCCGCGAAGCCCTGGTCCTCACCCAGATCCTCGGCTTCTCCTACGCCGAGGCCGCCGACGTCTGCGGCTGCCCCATCGGCACCGTCCGCTCCCGGGTCGCCCGCGCCCGCGACGACCTCATGCAGGGCGAGGACTCCCGCCGCACCGGCTCGGCCTGACCTCACGCGCCACCCAGCGCCACCGCCGCCCGGTGTCACGGTCTGCGCGGGACTCGTCAGCCGATCACGAAGTGAAGCGGTACTCCAGCACGTAAGAGGCGGAGTCCAGCACCATCTCGGTGACCTCCACCGCGACGTCCTCCGCCGTGTGGGCGGTCCGGACGATCATGATGACCGGCGTCCCCTGGGCCAGGTGGAGCGCTTCGGCCTCCTCGGTGCGCGGCATCCGGCAGCGGACTTCCTCGCGGAACCTGATCGGCTTGTGCCCCAGGTCGGCGAGGCGGCCGTAGGCACCACCGGGACCGGTGTCCTCCTCGCCGATCGGCGAGCCCGCCACCAGGGCGGCCGGGTAGTACGAGGTCGCCAGTTGGACGGGGCGGTCCTCGATCGCGTAGGTGCGCCTGCGGACCAGCACCTCCTCGCCCTCGCCCAGGCCGAGGGCGCCCGACACCGAGGCGGGCGGCGCCTCGCGGGTGACGGCGATCGCCCGGACGTCCGGCCTGCGGTCCGGGTCGTCGGCGGTCCAGACGGACTCGCCACGCGACCAGACGGCTTCCTGGAGGCGGTCCGGGGACACGCGGCGGATCGGCCGGAACCCGCGGACGAACGTCCCGGCGCCCCGGCGGACGACGATCAGCCCCTCGTTCTCGAGCACGTCCAAGGCGCGACGGGCCGTGGGCTGCTCCACGCCGTAGGTCGCCATCAGCTCGTTCTCGCCGGGTACTTTCGCGTTCGGCGCGAGCGCGCCGGAGTCGATGCGGTCGCGGAGTTCGTCGGCGATCTCGCGGTAGCCGAACCGACCCGTTGTCATCCGCAGAGGCTATCCAGTGTCCGCGGACCCGCTGGTCGGCACGGTGCGCGGTCCTGCGAGGGTTGGGGGCATGACTGAGCGCTTCGAGGTGTCCCGGGAGATCGCCGCGTCCCCGGCCGAGGTCTTCGCCGTCCTGACCGACCCGCGCGGGCACGTGGCGATCGACAGTTCCGGGATGCTCCAGTCCGCCGAGGGGGACCGCGTCACCGCCGTGGGTGACCGGTTCGTGGTGCACATGGACCGCGAATCCCTCAACGACTACCCCATGGGCAAGTACGACGTCACCGTCATCATCACCCGGTTCATGCCCGATGCCGAGATCGAGTGGACCATCGACGGGCAGATCCAGCCGCCGATCAGGCACCTGTACGGGTACCGGTTGGTGCCGTCCGAGGTCGGGACCACTGTCACCTCGTACTACGACTGGAGTCAGATCGAGGAGCGGTACCGGGGCAAGGTCGACTTCCCGATCATCCCGGAGGCCGGGCTGCGCGCCACCCTGGGCATCCTGGCCCGGACGGTGGAAGGGCGCTAGGAAGGTCCACCGACTCGCGGTTGTCACCCGCGCCTCACCTTCCTGTGATGTGCTTCCGGTTTTCTGGCCTCCCACCACAACGGGAGGTTCGTGTGAGCATCTACCAGGACATCGGCGGCGAGGACGCACTGGTCGCGGTCGTGGACGACTTCTACGACCGGGTGCTGGCCGACCCCGACCTGGTGGTGTTCTTCGAGGGCGTGTCGATGCCGCGGCTCAAGGGGATGCAGGTGGAGTTCTTCGCCGCCGCGCTCGGGGGGCCGCAGGTGTACTCGGGGCGGTCGATGCGGGAGGTGCACGCCGGGCGGGGGATCGCGCAGCGGCACTTCGACCTGGTGGCGAAGCACCTGACCGCCGCCCTGCTGGCCGCGGGGGTGCCCGCGGGCACGGTGGACGCGATCATCGGGGCCGTGGCGCCGCTGGCGCCGGAAATCGTGTCCGCCTCGGTGGCGTAGGGGCCCGCCCCAGGGGTGGGGGTGGCGACGGGCGTCACCGCTCGGAGTGGCTCGGGTACGCTCAGGCGCCGGGGTAGGGGACCTGGGTTCCGAGGTTTGGGGTGGCCACGCCCGTGCGCCACCCAGGGGGAGCTTGATGGACAGGCTGTTGACCGGCCCGGTGCCCGACCGGACGCCGGTCGCCGAGGTGGACGGGACCACCGCGGCCGGTGCGGCGGTCACCGTCCTGGTGGTCACCGCCGCCCTCGACGCGGGGGCGCGGCGGGTGCTGCGCGCCGAGGCCGCCGGGTTGGCCCGGCGGTTGGCCGCGGTGGACCGCCGCCTCGTCGCGCCGCTGCTCGACCACGGTGCCGACGCCGAGGGGCGGCCCTGCCTGGTGCTGCCGCGCCGGGGCCGCCCGCTGGGGGCCGCCGGGCCGGTG